>JACCTM010000250.1 GCA_013812385.1 Geodermatophilaceae bacterium
CGCTTGCGCGATTCCAGCTGACCTGGGATCGGTACGCTCGCCCACGTCCATCAGCGCCCGTAGCTCAGTGGATAGAGCAGGTGCCTTCTAAGCACTTGGTCGAGGGTTCGACCCCCTCCGGGCGCGCCTGCGTCGGGTGTGTACCGACGGCTCAACAGTTCAGAGGCCGTATGCCTCCAGCAGACGGAGCCAGACCTCGCTGATCGTCGGGTAGGACGGCACAGCGTGCCAGAGCCGATCGATCGTGACCTCACCGACGATCGCCACGGTCGCGGAATGCAGCAGCTCCTGCACGCCAGGCCCGACAAAGGTGGCGCCGACGAGGATCCGGCGATCCTCGTCCACAACGATCTTCGCCGTGCCGGTGTAGCCGTCGGCGTACAGCGATGCCCCAGCGACGTTGATGTCGTGACTGATCGCCCGGACGTTCAGGCCGTCCTTGCGAGCCTCAGCCTCGGTACGGCCCACCGACGCGACGGTGGGACTGCTGAAGACGACGCTGGGTGTGGCCCCGTGGTCAGCCGTTGCCGAGGTCAGTGCCCAGGCGGCGCCGTCGACCTGTTCACCGCGAGCACGCGCGGCGATCGCGGCACCACAGGCCCGGGCCTGGTATTTCCCCATGTGGGTGAGCAGCCGTCGGCCGTTGACGTCGCCGGTGGCATAGAGCCAACCTCCGTCCACACCGGTGACCCGGCAGGTGTCATCGACCTCGAGGGACTCGCCCGGGGTCAGGCCGACGGTCTCGACTCCGAGATCGGAGGTGCCTGCCGTACGACCGGTTGCCACGAGCACCTGGTCGCCGTCGACTGTGTCGTCGCCCATTCCCACCCTCACCGTGTTCCCGTCGCGGCTGACCCGGTCGACCTCGACCTCGGTACGGACATCTACCCCCAGCTCGCGAAGTCCGGCGAGTACGAGGTCGCCGGCGAATGGTTCCAGCTTGCGCAGCAGGCTCGGGCCGCGGACCAACATGACGACCTCGGAACGCAGTGCGCGCCAGGCAGTTGCCATCTCCACTGCGACCACGCCGCCGCCGATCACGACCAGCCGCCGCGGCGCCGCCTTGGCCGACGTGGCTTCCCGGCTGGTCCAGGGCCGGGCCTCTGCGAGGCCGTCGATGGGCGGCAGCATGGCGTGCGAGCCCGTGGCGATGACCACAGCTTGTCGGGCGGTCAGCGTGGTTGTCTCCCCGTCCCTGCCCTGGACCTCGACTCGCTTCGGTCCGGCCAGTCGCCCGGTTCCGCGGAACAGTTCGATCCCGACATCGGCAACCCATTTGGCCTGGCCTTCGTCGGACCAGTTCGAGGTGAAGCCGTCGCGGCGTTCCAAGGTCTTGGCCACATCCTGGGCCCCCGTGACGGCCTCGGCCGCGCCTGGCACGGCGCGCGCCTCGCTCAGGATCTCCGAACCTCGCAGCAGCGCCTTGCTGGGCATGCACGCCCAGTACGAGCACTCTCCACCGATCAGATCGGACTCCACCAGGGCGGCGCGCAGGCCTGCCTTGACCACCCGGTCAGCCGCGTTCTCGCCAACCGCGCCCGCGCCGATCACCACGACGTCGTACTCCTGCGAGCCCGTCATTTCTCTCCTTGGTCGACTGCTGTCTGGTTTGCCCGAAATCGCGCACTGGAATGATCCACCGACCGCGATCGTCAGGGGTCATTCACCTCGCTGCGGCACCACCACGGCAAGGCAGGAAGGGGCTGGTCAGCGAAATGTCACCCGCGGAGTACGCCGAGGCCCTGGGCAGTTTCGCGAGTGGCGTCACCGTGCTCACCTTGCGCGAAGACCTCGACGACATCGGTACGACCGTGACCGCCTTCATGGCCGTCTCCGCGGACCCACCGCTGGTTGCCGTCGGGTTGGCGGCCGATTCGTACGTGTTCGAGGCTCTGCAACTGGCTGAGACGTGCGTCCTCAGCCTCCTCGCCGCCGACCAGTCGGTGCTGGCGAGTCGATTCGCGGCGGCGGGCCGGCCGAGCGCTCGACTCCTTCTCGACGGCGTGCCACATGATCGGGCGGCACACAGTGCGGCCCTTGTCATCACCGAAGGTGTGGCCGCGCTGGACTGCCGGGTCAACTCGACCTTTGACGCCGGCGATCATGTGTTGGTTGTCCTTCAGATCCTGGAAGTGCTGTACGTCGCCGAAAACCGCAAGCCCCTCATCCGATACCGGAGCAGGTACCGGCGCGAACTCTGACTCGGCCGAGTCGATTCCGGCTGGTTCGGCGCCGTCGATCAGCCGGCCTCGATGACCTGAACGTCGTAGTATCCGAATCGCTCATCGGCCGTCACGATGGGAAGATTCAGGGCTTGGGCCTGGGCGATCAGCAAGCGATCGAATGGATCCCGATGATGTGGCGGAAGATCGGTGACCCGGTGCACGTGGTCGATCTC
The DNA here is from genome assembly GCA_013812385.1 of Geodermatophilaceae bacterium. Lineage (GTDB taxonomy): Bacteria > Actinomycetota > Actinomycetes > Mycobacteriales > Geodermatophilaceae > JACCQS01. The sequence continues at coordinate 2,399 of JACCTM010000250.1, forward strand.
GACAGCCAGCCCTGTTGTTCCCGAACTCCGGAGGCGGGCAGGGACATAGATCCGTGGATGTTCCGGTAGCGGCAGGCGCCCTAGCCCGTACTTGATCGCGATCTCCCATGCGCTGGCCGCCGACAGGAACAAGGTGGCCGCCCCACTCAGCTGAGTACGGAGCGTGTCCGTCAGTCGGTCGGGTTCAGCCTGCAACCACAGCCACACGTGCGTATCGACCAGATATCGGCTCACCTGTAGAAGGCCGACTCGATCTCCTCCGGCAATGAAGCGTCGAAATCCTCCGGAACGACGAACCGACCCTCGTCCTCGCCGAACGTTCGCGGCGTCGACTGGGCATAGCCGACGAGCCTGGCGACGGGTATCCCGCCGCGCAAGATGTCCACCTCCTGGCCGCCAGCGACAACTCGTAATAACTCAGACAGGCGGGTCTTCGCCTCGTGTACACCGACCCGGATCACGGACTTAGTCATGAACTTAGTTTAGTACGGCGCGCCTAGTTGTCGGCTCACGCCGACTCAGGAGGTCCCGACCCCGAGACTCAGCCGGTCAAAGTCCCAGGTCGCGGGCGATCAGCATGCGCTGAACCTCCGAGGTCCCCTCCCCGATCTCCAGGATCTTGGAGTCGCGCCACATGCGCGCCACCGGGAACTCGTTCATGAACCCGTACCCGCCATGCACCTGGGTCGCCTCGCGAGCGTTCGTCACCGCAATTTCCGAGGAGTAAAGCTTGGCCATCGCCGCCTCGCGCTTGAACGGCTCGCCGCGCAACATCTTCTCCGCCGCCCGGTAGTACGCCATCCGAGCAGTGAATGCCCGGGTCTCCATGTCGGCGATCTTGAATTGGATGGCCTGATAGGAGCCGATCGGCTTGCCGAATGCCTTGCGCTGCCCGGCGTATTTCACCGATTCATCCACGCAACCCTGCGCCAGACCGACCGACAGCGCGGAGATTGCAATCCGGCCTTCGTCCAGGATCGAGAGGAACTGCGCGTACCCGCGTCCGCGTTGTCCGACCAGATTCTCGACAGGCACCCGGCAGTCGGCGAATGACAATTCGCGAGTGTCCGAGGCGTTCCAGCCGACCTTGGAGTACTTCTTCGACACAGTGAAACCTGGTGTGCCCGACGGCACCAAGATCGCGGAGATCTCCTTGCGACCGTCCGCCTGCTGCCCGGTGACCGCAGTGACTGTGATCAGCCCCGTGATGTCGGTGCCGGAGTTGGTGATGAATGCTTTTGTCCCGTTGATCACCCAGTGCTCGTCCTCGAGCACCGCGGTCGTCAGTGTGGCACCGGCATCGGATCCCCCGCCCGGTTCGGTCAACCCGAAGGCACCCAGCACCTCGCCGTTGCACAACCGCGGCAGCCACTCCTTTCGCTGCTCCTCGGTGCCGAATCGGAAGATCGGCATCGCTCCCAACGAGACTCCGGCCTCCAGCGTGATCGCGACCGAGGAGTCAACGCGGGCAAGCTCTTCCAGCGCCAGGCACAGCGTGAAGTACGTGCCGCCGGAACCGCCGTACTTCTCGGGGAAGGGCAGCCCGAACAGTCCGAGGCCGCCCATCTGCTTGACGATCTCGTACGGGAACTCCTCCCGCTCGTAGAAATCGCCGATCTGCGGGGCGACCACCTCTCGGGCGAACTCCCGCACCATCTTCTGCAGCGCCTGGCTCTCGTCGTCCAGTCGGTAATCGAGCATCGAATTCCCTTCCACAGCTTTCGCTTTCACGATCCACTCAGGGCTTGCACGACACGAGACGGACTCGGCTTGCCGAGCTTGCCCGCCATCCAGATGCTGGTGTCCACCAAGGACTGCAGATCCACACCGGTCGAAATGTCTAGGCCATTCAGCATCCAGACCAGGTCCTCGGTGGCCAGGTTCCCGGTGGCGCTCTCGGCGTACGGGCAGCCGCCCAGCCCTCCGGTGCTCGCATCGACCACGGTGACGCCTTCGCGCAGCGCGGTCAGCGTGTTGGACAGCGCCTGACCGTAGGTGTCGTGGAAGTGCACAGCCAGGTTGCCGACCGACGTCCCGGCGGCCGCGAAACCGTCCAGCACAGCGACGACGCGACCGGGGGTGGCCACTCCGATCGTGTCGCCCAGAGACAGTTCGGTGCAGCCCATCTCGAGCAGCGCGCGCCCGACCGAGACGACCTGCTCGATCGGCACGGTCCCCTCCCACGGATCGCCGAAGCACATGCTCAAATACCCGCGTACGCCGAGTCCCGCCTCGCGAGCGCGGCTGACGACTGGCATGAACATCGCCAGCGACTCAGCAACCGTCCGGTTCAGGTTGCGCTGGGCGAACGCCTCCGTCGCGCTGGCGAAGACCGCGACATCGGTGATCCCGGCCTCCAGGGCCCGGTCGAGTCCCCGCTCGTTGGGAACCAATACCGGATAGCGGATCCCCGGAACCCGCTCCAGCGCCTCGACCAGCTCGGCCGCGTCGGCCAGCTGCGGCACCCACTTCGGGTGCACGAACGACGTGGCCTCAATCGTCGTCAACCCGGCCGCGGCCAATCGCCCGATGAACTCGGCCTTGACCTCCACCGGGACGGTCGCCGACTCGTTCTGCAGTCCGTCGCGTGGGCCGACTTCGTAGATGGTCACCTCGGCGGGCAGGCCCACCTCCCGGATCGCGGTGATGTCCAGCACGGTCAGGCCTCCGCTGCTTCGATGGACATGACGAGGGCGAGCTTCTCGTCCATGGCCACCTGTTGACCCGTGACGACGGAGAGCTCGGACAGCACGCCATCCAGAGGCGCCGTGAGGACGTGTTCCATCTTCATTGCCTCCACCACGACCAGCGGTTGTCCCTTGTGGACGGTCTCGCCTTGCTCGGCGCGCACCAGCGTCACCGTTCCCGGCATCGGTGCCAGTACGGCGCCGGTGGAAGCGGCCGACTCATCGGAGTGCCGGGCCGCGGACAGCGCGTCGGTCTCCCGGATGGAGACCGCATCACCGTCGCGCCCGAACCAGGCAACGTCGCCGTCCTCCGCGTACGCGTACCGGGACCGCCGCCCCGCAACCGTGACGTCGAGATACGGATCGTCCCAACTCGCCGAGGCCAGGACCGGCTCGGCAGCGCCGACGGCCACCTCCGCGGCACCTGCCCGGCCACGAACCCGAACCGTGACCGGCTCCTGCCCCGCCAACTGCATGCGCCAACTCGCCCAGGCCGGCTGACCCACCCGCCAGCCGCCGGGTATGTCGAACGGATCGACGATGTCGGAGGTCGGTTCCAGTTCGAGCAATCGGAGCAGGGCGGCCGCGGCGAGCACCTCCGAATCAAACGGTGGGACCAGGTCGGGGCCGCGGCGCTCGACCAAGCCGGTGTCGAGGTCGCCCGCGACGACAGCGGAGTCGGCAAGCAGCGCACGCAGATACCCAACGTTGGTCCGCAACCCGAGGATGACCGTGTCGGCCAGTGCCCCGAGCAGCCGCCGGCGCGCGGCCTCCCGGTCGGGTCCCCAGGCAATGACCTTGGACAGCATCGGGTCGTAGTCGGTCCCGACCACCGTCCCGACGGACAGCGAGGAATCGACCCGGACGTGGTCACCGGTGGGCTCGTGCAGGTCGAGGACCCGTCCAGCCGACGGCAGGAAACCGCGTACGGGATCCTCGGCGTAGACCCGGGCCTCGATCGCGTGCCCGTTCATCATGATGTCGGATTGCGCCAGCCCCAATGGCTGCCCGGCAGCAACCCGGATCTGGGCCTCGACCAGGTCGATCCCGGTGACGAGTTCGGTGACCGGGTGCTCGACCTGCAGCCGGGTGTTCATCTCGAGGAAGAAGAACTCATCGGGCTTGTCCGCGCTGAGAATGAACTCGACGGTGCCGGCCCCGACGTACCCGACCGTGCGAGCCGCCTCGACCGCCGCCGACCCCATCGCCTCCCGCATCGCCGCGTCGAGCAGCGGCGAGGGTGCCTCCTCGATGATCTTCTGGTGCCGGCGCTGCAGGCTGCACTCCCGCTCCCCCAGATGCAGGACGGTCCCGTGAGCGTCAGCCAGCACCTGGATCTCGATGTGCCGCGGGCGGCCCACGTACCGCTCGACGAGCAGCGCGTCGTCGCCGAAGGAACTGCGCGCCTCCCGCCGGGCGCCGGCTATCTCCTCGACCAGATCGTGTGGATCCGCGACCCGGCGCATCCCCTTGCCGCCACCGCCGGCGCTGGGCTTGAGCAACACCGGGAACCCGACCTCGTGCGAGGCGGCGATGATCGCGGCATCGTCCATCCCGACGTCGTGCCGCCCGGGTACGACCG
>JACCTM010000257.1 GCA_013812385.1 Geodermatophilaceae bacterium
AGACCATCCTGCGTCAACCCGTCAGCACGTAGTCGGTCGCCGACGAGGGCAGGCGATCTGGCGCCGCGCATCGGCAGTGTCCCGAGGTCGACATTTGACCAGCGCGGATCCACAAATCCTAAAGGCACCCATCGGCGTCGGCGAGTTCGACGTCGACCGGCAAGGCGCGCTAAAGAAGCGCTAGCTACGGTGGCTCAACTACATGAGACGACTCGCCGGATTCTCCGTCCTAGAGGGGAGGAGGACAGGGCAAGCGGTGACCCGTGTCAGGCACTACTTGACATAATGATGATTATCGGCGTCTAGGAAAGTAGCCGCATTCCAGCCAATCGGGCTGCGGCCTGATCGAAGGTTGCCGTGTAGTCACAACCGGCCGTGATGCCAAGCTCGGTGATCAGGGCGTCAGCGAAGTCCGCACCGGATGCGACCCTGTTGAGCGCACGACGGACCGCGTCAGGCCTCTCGAGGTTAATCTCTGAGGATTCCAGCAGCCCTTGCAGAACAGCTGCGGCAGACGCCCGTTCGACCTTGTATGCGCGCCGCAGTACCCAATCAATTTCAACCAGGACCACGGTGCTCACGTAGCCCTGGTCGGACTCGGTCAGATTGTCGAAGGTTCGGGTCGCGATTCCGGCTTGGACCGCGTCGTCCTGGGCGACGTACCGGATCACGACATTGGTGTCGAGTCCGATCATCGGCCAAGCGTCGCGGCGGAACCGGCACTAATCGCCTCGTCCATCTCTTCTAGGGTGACGGCCGGGCCGTTGATGGTGATGCTGCCCTTCAGGGAGGCGACGGATCGAGTCTCCGGAACCAACTCGTAGGCCCCGGAATCGGTTCGCAGCACAAAGTTCACTCGTGATCCCGACCGGAGGCCAAGGGCTTTTCGCACCTCGGCTGGCACGGTGATCTGTCCCTTGCTCGTGACGGTGGATGCGGGCATGTCCCTTACCTTTCGATGATTCCTTACATCACGGTAAGGAGCAACGGAGTACTAGTCCACCGTCCAGCGGTCGGCGATCGAGGGCGCATCGATGAGGGCGGTCAAGAGAGCTTTCGGGTCATCGGTGGTCACCAGTTGAGCCCGTGAGTCGGCCGGCAGGAAGCCGTCGGCGACCATCTGATCGCAGAAGGCCAACAGATGGTCGAAGAAGCCGGCCACGTTCAGTAGGCCGATCGGCTTTGCATGCAACCCGAGTTGGGCCCAGGTCCAGATCTCGAAGAGTTCCTCGAGGGTGCCGATGCCGCCGGGCATCGCGACGAAGGCATCGGCCTGCTCGGCCATCCGCGCCTTGCGGACATGCATGTCGGGTACGACCTGGAGGTCCGTGATCCGAACATGTGCAAGTTCGCGATCCAACAGGTGCTGGGGGATCACCCCGATCACCTCTCCCCCGCCACCGAGCACAGCATCGGCCAGCACGCCCATCAGGCCGACATGCCCGCCGCCGTACACCAGACCATTGCCCTGCCGGGCCAGCTCGGCGCCGAACTGTGCGACAGCAGCGGCGTGGACCGGTTGCCGACCGGTCGAGGCACCGGTGAACACACACACTCGCACTCGACTGACCTCTTCTCTCGTCGGGTTGTGACCTTCCTACCCTGCCCATGCCGGGTAGACGCTGTTGCTCCGGCAGGCGCTGCCTCGTTCGTGACACCATGAATGCGTGGACGATTGGGCGGGTCGTCACGGTGGCGTGACAGCGCGCGTCTTGGACGCAGCGCTCGTTGTCATGATCCTGGGGGCGCTCTGCGTTCTCGCCATGCAGGCTGTCAGCGGCGACTGGTTCCCGCCCGACGTGTCGATCAGCCAGTACGGCGTCGGAACGTACGGCTGGACGCTCACGGTCACCCTGCTGTTCCTGGCCGCCGGCTCGGCGCTTCTGCTCTGGGGGGCCTACCGGCTGTCGGCCGCTCGTCAATGGCGGGTCGTCCTGCCGTGGACTGTCTGGATCCTCGCTCTGGTTGTGATGGCCTTTGTCCCGACCAACGAATGGCCGGCACCGTTGAGCTTGACCGGCCAGATACATCAGGCGGCTGCTGTCCTCGGGCTGTTCGTGGCGCCCATCGCCGCGATGCTGATGGTCGGGGTCCGTGCGGGTCCTAACGGACATACCGTCGGTACGGCGGGCAGGCGCGCCGCAACCGTCGCCGTGGGCAGCGGACTGCTGGGTTGGTTCTTCTTGGTGCTTCTGCTGCTCACCAATATCGACATGGATGTGACCGGGCTCGGCTACCAGCGGGCGTGGTCGCTGCACCAGACCATCGCGGTGGTCCTGGACATCATCATGGTCTTCGCTCTGATCATCAGCTTGCGGGCCCAGGCAGCAACCGCTCGGGCACGGGCCCAACCGTCCCCGGCTTCGTCACCGACGACTTCCAGGTCCGTAGCGCGGTGACCCGCGCCTCCCACGGGCCAGCACCGCGTTTTTCCTTTCTGGACAGTCCCACACCGTTGGCTTTCGTCCACCGTGGCGGCGCGAGCCACGGCGTAGAGAACTCGTTGACTGCCATCTCGGCGGCCGTCGAACTGGGCTACCGCTACCTCGAGACCGATGTGCACACCACTGCCGACGACGTCGCCGTGGTCTTCCATGACCGGACATTGGATCGGGTCACCGATCGCACCGGCCGGATCGACCGCCTGCCGTGGGCACACGTCAGAAAGGCACGCATTGCGGGCTCCGAGCCGATTCCCCGGCTCGATGAACTCCTGGACGGATTTCCGGATCTGCGGATCAACATCGATCTGAAGTCCCCCGGCGCGGTCGCTGGCGTCACCCGGGCGATCCTGCGGACCGGGACGGTCGACCGGGTGTGCATCGCATCCTTCCTCGATGCACGGATCGAGGCGGCGCGACGCGTTCTCGGGCCCCGGCTGTGTACCTCCCTCGGCAGGCGCGGGGTGGCCGCGCTGCGGCTGGCCTCCTTCTCGCCGCGGGCCAGCGCCATGCTCCGCCTACGGGCGGCCTGCGCGCAGGTGCCCATGTCGGTAGCCGGACGACCGGTGGTCGATCGTAGGTTGCTCGATACGGCGCACGCCCTGGGCATGCAGGTCCATGCCTGGACCCTGAACTCGCGGTCCGAGATCACCCAAGCCTTGGACGTCGGCGTGGACGGCATCATGACCGACGCACCGACGGTGTTGCGCGACGTACTCGAGAGCAGGGGGCAGTGGCCGAGCAGCTGAACGGTGTTGTGCCCGATTGGGTGAACCGGCAGAGCGCGATAGCCGCCCAGCCGCTGTGGCCGGCATGGGACGCGCTGCTCCACTATGGCGCCGCGTTGGCCAGTCTGCCAGGCCGGGTGAGCGTCACCGGAAGTGTGGATCCGGACTTGCTTGCCGGACCACTCATCGTGGTGGCCAACCACATTGGTGACTATGACGCAATCGTGCTCGCGCCCTCGCTGTACAAGGTCGGTATCCGGCCACGATTCCTGGCCACCCGTGGACTGATGAACGCCAAGGTCGTCGGGCCGCTACTCGAGCGGGCCGGCTGTATCCGTGTGGACCGGGGTAGCGACGACGCCCGGCATGCCATGACCGTGACCGACAGCGCGCTGGCCAACAAAGGGCACATCGTCGTGTACCCCGAGGGTCGGATCGGACTCGATCGTGATCTCTGGCCCGAGCGCGGACGCAGCGGGGTTGCCCGCATGGCGTTGCGCTCCAGGGTTCCGGTCATCCCGGTCAGCTCGTGGGGAGCTCATGAGGTGCTGTGTTACGCCGACGACAGGCGCAAGTTGAACAGTTTCGCCCGCGCTCTGTGGCAGCAGCCGTTGATGAAGGTCCACGTCGGGACACCAGTCCCTCTCGACGACCTCGTCGCATCGCGGATGGGTGATGCCAACCGGGCCCGCGAACGGATCATTGCGGCCATCACGATGCAACTTCAGGTGCTGCGCCGGAGCGAACCAGGTCGCCCCCGACACCTGGACTTGACCCGCCCCTGTCCGGAGCAGAGCACAGCTGCCTTTCCCGGCGGAATTGTGCCCGAACATCTGCGCACGCTGATTACAGCGGCGCGTGACACCCCTTAGGCTGCCCAGCCATGGGGACCGAAGTGGACGCGTGCGGAGACGAGCAGTGAGCACCGCAGCGTTGGATCGGAGTTCGGTCGAGACACCCGGCGGCCGAGGCCAGGTGGTGGCCTGGGGGCTGTGGGACTGGGGCTCGGCGGCCTACAACGCCGTCATCCTCACCTTCGTCTTTTCCGTGTACCTGACGGACTCGGTCGGCGCCGATCCGGTTAACCCGGACCAATTCCCTGGATCGGTCAGCGCGAACAGTTGGCTTGCCTGGTCGATCGCGATCGCCGGACTGTTCATCGCTTTGCTTGCGCCGGTCACCGGCCAACGCGCAGACGCTGGTGGTCATCGCAAGCTCGCCCTCGGCGTCTGGACCGGACTGGTCGTCGTCGCCACAGCGGGTCTTTTCTTCGTCCGCGACGAGTACTCCTATCTCTGGCTCGGGCTCGTGCTGCTGTCCCTCGGGTCGATCTTCTTCGAGTTCGCCTCCGTCTCCTACAACGCGATGCTGCGCCAAGTATCGACTCCGGACAACATCGGTCGGGTTTCTGGATTCGGCTGGGCGATGGGCTACTTCGGCGGGATCGTGTTGCTGCTGTTGGTCTACGTCGGGTTCGTCAGCGGCGATGGAGAGACCAGGGGCGCGTTGGGGATCAGCACCGACGGCGGCCTCAACATCCGAGTGATCGCGCTGGTCGCCGCGCTCTGGTTCGCGCTGTTCGCGATCCCGGTCCTGCTGAAAGTCCCGGAGACGCCCGGGCTGTCCAAGGAGAAACGGCTCGGATTTTTCGCCTCGTACCGGAAGTTATTCGCTGATCTGAAAGAGCTTTACCGCACCGACCGGCACACGGTCTACTTCCTCGGGGCCAGTGCCTTGTTCCGGGACGGTCTGGCCGCCATCTTCACCTTCGGCGCCGTCCTGGCCGTCACGGTGTACGGCATCAACGAGGCCGATGTTCTGATCTTCGGCGTTGCTGCGAATGTGGCCTCGGCTCTGGGAGCGATCCTCGGCGGTCGACTGGACGACCGGATCGGTCCCAAGGCGGTGATCATGGGTTCACTGGTCGGGATGTTGGTCAGCGGCGGTATCTTGGCCTTCTTGTCCGGCCCGACCGCCTTCTGGATCTTCGGACTGGCCTTGACTCTGTTCGTGGGGCCGGCCCAGTCGTCCTCACGCACCTACCTCGCCCGGCTGACCCCGCCCGGTAAGGAAGGGCAGATGTTCGGTCTCTATGCGACCACCGGTCGCGCGGTGTCCTTCTTGGCGCCGAGCCTGGTCGGATTCTTCACCTTCGCCTTTGACTCCGACCGGGCCGGGATCGTCGGCATCCTGATTGTTCTGGCTGCCGGAACGATCGCGCTCTGGGGGGTACGGCCGCCCACCCCCGACCGGGACGCAGCACACGTCGCACCGGTCACCCGGGAGCCCTGACCCTCGGCTCATCGACTGCCTGCAGTCGCCGACGCAGCCGGCACCCGAGAGGTCGATCGGACTTTTTTGTTGCACCGGCAATCCATCCAGCCCCACTGTCCGAATGCTGTGTGCGGGGGAATCGGGGAGTTCACGTGGGTCGGCTAATGGGAATCATCCCGGCCGGTACGACGTTGGCTCCATTAGCACAGTCCAGGAAGGGATCACAATGGGAGAGCGCTCATTGCGCGGTAGTCGGCTCGGCAGCATCAGCTACGAGACGGACCGCAACGCCGAGCCGATTGCACGGCAACTGATGCAGTACAAGTGCGCTAACGGACATTCCTTCGCGGTTCCTTTCGCCGATGACGCCGAGGTGCCGTTGGTGTGGGAGTGCAAGAACGACGGATTGCCCGCCCGCCTGGTCGGTGGTGGCGAGCCGGCAGCCAAGAAGGGCAAGCCACCGCGGACCCACTGGGACATGCTTCTGGAGCGGCGTAGCATCGACGATCTCGAAGAGGTTCTGGCCGAAAGGCTGGAAGTCCTGCGCGGACGCCGCGCTCGCTCGGCCTGAGCCCAGCCCAGCAGCCAGCTGAGGCACGTAGGAGAATCGCCCGGTCCCCGGACCGGGCGATTCTTTGCGTGGTGCTCGTGCATCGGTACGGCGATGGACCATTGATTTCACTGCTGAGTCGGAGAAGGCTGCGCGCCAGCGACTAGATCCGGGAACGGCCCGGACGGCTGACCAGCGCGAGGCTGCCATGGCATCAGAGACTGCTGTTCCTCCTTCTGCCGCTCCGCCCGCTCTCGATGCAGACGCTGCCCGACTGGCCGAGCTCGGCTACAAGCAGGAGTTGCATCGAGGCCTGTCGGGGTTCTCCAACTTCGCGGTCTCGTTCTCGATCATCTCGGTCCTGGCCGGCTGCATCACGACGTACTACCTCGCGATGGACGCCGGCGGGCCGATGGCGATCACCCTCGGCTGGCCCCTGGTGGGCATCTTCGTCCTGATGGTTGCCCTGGCCATGGCCGAGGTGTGCTCTCGGTATCCCACCGCGGGCGGGCTCTACTGGTGGGCCGGTCAGCTGGCCACCAAGAACAAGCGGGTCTGGGCCTGGTACGTCGGCTGGTTCAACTTCCTCGGCGAGGTCGCGGTCACCGCGGCGATCGACTACGGGGCTGCGATCACGTGGATGGCAGTGCTGAACCTGGTCTTCGGGCTCGAGGTCACGCCGCTGAGCACCTTCTTCGCCTTTTTGATCATCATCGCCCTGCACGGGCTGCTGAACACCTTCGGCGTCAACCTGGTCAGGCTGCTGTCGAATGTCAGCGCTTGGTGGCACATCGC
>JACCTM010000258.1 GCA_013812385.1 Geodermatophilaceae bacterium
TTCACGGCCCGAGGAGCGGAGCGAGCGGTGCGCGGAGCGCACGAGGCGGGTCAGCAGTGAGCCGACGACTGGGCACCTTGGTGGTGGGCGCCGTGCTCCTGCTGACACTCGGCGGCCTCGGAGCCCTGCTGCCAGTGCCGTACGTCGCGCTGACTCCGGGTCCGACCTACGACACCCTCGGCGAAGGCCCCAGCGGCAACCCGATCATCACCGTCACCGGAACCGAGACCAACGACACCAGCGGCTTGTTGAGCCTGACCACTGTGGCCGTCTACGACCAGATCGACTTCTTCACCGCGCTGCAGGGTTGGTTCGACGACGAGGTGGCGATCGTGCCCCGCGAGGAGATCTACCCACCCGATCAGTCCGAGGAAGAGGTCGACGAGGCCAACCGGGCCGACTTCCTGAACTCCCAGCAGTCCGCCGAGCAGGCAGCCTTCGACGAACTCGGCTATCCGGTCAAGGTCGTCGTACAGGAGCTCAGCGCCGATTCACCGTCCCAGGGCCGGCTACGGGCCGGGGACGCCATCGAGTCGATCGACGGCCGACCCACCCCCGACCTCGCCGCCGTGGCCGATGTCCTGACTGCCATCCCCGCGGGCAGCACCGTGGACGTGGTACGGACCCGCCTTGACCGCGAGTCCACCGTCTCGATCACAACCGGCGAGGCGACCGACCGAGAGGGGTCGGTGCTCGGGGTCATCGTTTCCGACGCGCGCTCGGCCCCGTTCGACGTGGAGATCCGGGTCGACGAGGTCGGCGGTCCGTCGGCCGGGCTGATGCTCACACTCGGCATTCTCGATCTGGTCGGAGACGATGACCTCACCGGTGGTGACCCGATCTTCGGAACCGGCACGATCGACAACGAGGGTGTCGTCGGTCCGATCGGTGGCATCAGGTTGAAGATGATCGCGGCCGACGACCTCGACGCCGAGATCTTTCTGGTGCCCCAAGCAAACTGCGCCGAGGCGCTGCTCCAGGTGCCCGAGGGACTCGACCTGGCCAGCGTTGCGACCCTCGACGACGCGCTCAGCGCGCTGGCCGACGTCCGAGCGGGCCGGGCACCACCGTCGTGTTGAGGCCGATGGCGCACTCCCAGGTCACTCAGGTCACGATCGGGTGTGGCCGGGAACCCCGTACCCGGTCTTGTAGTTCTCTTATGGGGACGCCTTGTCAGGCGCTCCCAGCTGCGCCCCTGTCCATCCGCACGACCCTCTATCAGGAGCCTTACCCGTGACGATGCGGTCTCCCCTTCCGGTGCCGACCCTTTCTCGACGTGCCAAGGTCGTGCTCGCCGCGGTCGGGGTGCTCATCGTGTTGTTCATGGTTGTCGGCACGCTGACCGGTGTGTACGTCGACTTCCTGTGGTTCGAGGAGACCGGGTTCACCGACGTGTTCTGGACCGAGATCCAGACCCGGGCGCTGTTGTTCGCGTTGGCCGCCATCGCCATGGGTGCCATCGTCGCCCTCAACCTCTATCTGGCTTATCGGTTCAAGCCCGCCTTCCGTCCGATGTCCTTGGAGCAGCAGAACCTCGAGCGATACCGGCGCAGCGTCGAGCCGCGCCGCAAGCTGGCCATCATCGGAACCAGCGTCGTCCTGGCGCTGTTCGCCGGCTTCACCGCGCAGGGCAGTTGGCAGACCTGGCTGCTGTGGCGCAACGGGCAACAGTTCGGGACTACCGATGCGCAGTTCGGGCGGGACATCGCCTTCTTCGCCTTTGACTATCCGTTCTATCGATTCCTGCTCGGATTCGCCTTCGCGATCGTGCTGCTGTCCCTGATCGCGGCCGCCGGGACGCACTACCTGTTCGGTGGGATCAGGTTGCAGACCCCAGGACAGAAGTTGTCGGTCGCCGCTCGGGTGCATCTGTCGGTTCTGCTCGGAATCTTCGTGCTGCTCAAGGCAATTGCGTATTACCTCGACCGCTTCGGCCTGGTCTATTCCGACCGAGGTGAGGTGTTCACCGGAGCCTCCTACACCGACGTCAACGCCTTGCTCCCGGCCAAGACCATCCTGATGTTCGTCGCCGTCATCTGCGCGGTGGCGATGCTGGCCAACATCCTGGTGAAGAACTTCGTACTTCCGGCCGTCGCGCTGGTCCTGCTGATGCTGACGAGCCTGGTCATCGGAGTCGCGTTCCCGGCGATCATGCAGCAGTTCTTCGTCCAGCCCAGCGCCAACCAGCGCGAGGCGGACTTCATCGAGCGCGCAATCGAAGCGACCCGCGAGGCGTACGGAATCA
>JACCTM010000346.1 GCA_013812385.1 Geodermatophilaceae bacterium
AGAAGAGCACGAGGATGAGGACGACCGGAATGACGGTGTAGATGATCTCCAGCGGAAGATTCTCTTTGAACTGCCGCGGGATCTCGTTGTCCTTCTTCCGGTGAAAGGCCACCGTCCAGAAGATCAAGCCCCAGACGATGACTCCGACGACCAGGGCGGCGATCACCGAGCCGGTCCAGAGTTCGCGCATCTTGACGGCCTCGTCGGTGATGCCTTCGGGCCATCCGAAACGCAGGAATTCCTCGGTCGAGCAGCCGGTCATCACCAGGACGAGCAGCGCCAGCACCGCGGCCCGCAGAACGAGCTTGCGCCGTTGCCTCACGCGGGTGCCTCCCGGGGTTGGTCGAGAACACCGGATGCCCGGCGAATCGATGGTTTCCGCCTCGCGAGAGTATCGGAAAGTGCCTGCCGCACCGGCGCCGGGGCGCGGTCGGACACCGACCTGGCCAGCGCCCGCAGGCGTGGTCCTGGCCGGGTAGCGTCGAGGTGTGGATCCCCGCATCTTCGGACCCAAGCGGCTGCTGTCTCACCTCGTCGTCCTGGTGGTGTTCGCGGTCTGCCTGCGGCTGGGCTGGTGGCAGTGGGAGCGCTCCGCGGCGCTGGGCGGCGCCGCGCAGAACCTTGCCTACGCATTGCTCTGGCCGGTCTTCGGCGGCTATGCGATCTTCGTCTGGGTACGCCTGCTGACGATGGAGATCCGCGGCGACCAAACGCGCCAGGGCAGCGGCGACCCCGTGCTCGGTCGCCCGGACGGCGACCGGAGGCCGGGAACGGCTCTGGTGCCGTACGTGCCTCCGGACCCGGAGTTGCTGGCCTACAACGCCTATCTCACCCAGCTCAACCAGGCCGCCCAGGCCAAACAGGCAGCCAAGAAAGCGGCCCGGCGTGTCGGCTGATCAACCGATGCAGACCTCAGCCGGTGCCGACCCTCGGATGGCGGCGCGCACGACCGCTGCCCTGGTGCGGTTCCGGATCATCGCCGTCGTCGTGGGAATCGGGCTGATCGCCTTGGTCTTGGTCGGAATGCCGCTGAAGTACCTCGCCGACGGCGCATTGGCAACGACCGGTGACCAGATCGTCGGCATCGTCGGACCGATCCACGGCACGCTGTACGTGCTCTACCTGATCGCCGCCTTCGACCTGTCCCAACGATGCAGGTGGTCATGGAAGGCCACGATCGGTGTCCTTCTCGCGGGCACCGTTCCGTTTCTGTCCTTTGTCGCCGAGCGGCTCGTCACCCGGAGGGTCCGAGCCGGCCAATCGGTATAACTATGTGCTACAACTAGCACATGACCTCAGTAGGTATCCGCGAGCTTCGGCAACGCGCGAGCGAGCTACTACGCCTGGTCGAGGCTGGAGAGACGATCGAGGTCACCGATCGTGGCCGGCCGGTTGCCGTTCTGGGTCCAATCCCCGATCACAGTTCACTTGACCAGCTCCGAGCAACCGGTGACATCTCGCCCGCCACCCGACACTTCGACGATCTCCCCGACCCGCTGGTCCTGGCCGCTGCGCAGCCGACCGCGTCCCAGATACTGGCCCGCTTGCGCGGCGATGAGCGCTGAGCGAGCGATCTACCTGGACTCATCGGCAATCGTCAAACTCGTTGTGAGCGAGGCCGAGTCAACGGCCCTGCGGCGCTACCTACGACGAAGGCGCCCACTTGTGACCAGTGCCCTGGCCAGGACGGAGGTCGCCAGAGCGCTCCTTCCGCTCGGCCGGCCGGCGGTAGCTCGTGGAGCTGAGGTGCTGCAGGGGCTCGAAGTAGTTCGGATTACTGATCGGATCCTTCGGACTGCCGGCGCAATGCTTCCGTTCGAACTGCGCTTCTTGGATGCGATCCATCTGGCGACGGCAGCCCTGCTCGGAGACGCCCTCACAGGCGTTTGTACCTATGACGACCGAATGGCGACGGCTGCCGAAGGGCTCGGCTTCGCCGTCGCAGCTCCTGCCTGACGGCTCATCGACGTATACCGCGCAGGCCGACGCACCTCGGTCTCCATGCCGGCCATGGCGAGATACTGGGTCGCAAGCCCCGGCATCGGTGCAGACAGGAGTACGGCGACACGTGTGCGGACTAGTGGGATTCCTGAGCTTCGACGGTCAGGCCAAGGACCGGCTCGATGACATCACCGAGGCGCTCGGGTGCCTGCATCACCGCGGGCCCGACGACCGGGGTGTCTGGAGCGACGACAACGTCGTCCTCGGGTTCAACAGGCTGTCGATCATCGACGTCGACGGCAGCCCGCAGCCGCTGCCGTATGCCGAAGGCCGCTACCGGATCCTGTTCAACGGCGAGATCTACAACTACGTAGAACTGCGTGCCGAGCTCACCCGCGAGTTCGGTGCGACCTTTGCCACCGAGGGTGACACCGAATCGATCCTGGCCGCCTACCATTTCCTCGGCGAGGATTGCGTCGACCGCTTGCGCGGGATGTTCGCTTTCGTCATCTGGGATGCTGTGGAGCGCAAGGCCTTCGGGGCCCGCGATCCGTTCGGGATCAAACCCCTGTACGTCGCCGGCGACTCCCTCGGCTGCTACGTGGCCAGTGAGAAGAAGGCGTTGCTCCAACTCCTGGGCGCCGAGTCCGGTGGTGTTGACCATCGCGCGCTCCAGCAGTACCTCACCCTGCAGTACGTACCCGAGCCTGCCTCGATGCACGAGGGCATCCGACGGCTCGAGAGCGGCACCTGCTTCTCCGTCGTCGACGGTGAGATCACCACCCAGCGCTATTTCGACCCCGACTTCGCCGTACGCCCGGTGCGCGCGCGGGACCGGGCCGACCTCTACAGCCGGATTCGCGAGACTCTCGATGACTCGGTTCGGGTGCACATGCGGGCCGACGTGACCGTGGGAGCCTTTTTGTCCGGGGGGATCGACTCGACGGCGATCGCAGCGCTGGCCAAGCAGTACAACCCGGACCTGCTCACGTTCACGGTCGGGTTCGAACGCCAGGGTTACTCCGAGGTCGACGTGGCGGCGGAGTCAGCTGCGGCGATCGGGGTCGAACACATCACCCGGGTGGTGACCGCCGAGGAGTTCGCCGAGGCCGTACCCGCCATCGTCTGGTACCTCGACGACCCGGTCGCAGACCCGGCACTGATTCCGCTCTGGTTCATCGCCCGCGAGGCCCGCAAACACGTCAAGGTGGTGCTGTCCGGCGAAGGCGCGGACGAGCTGTTCGGCGGCTACAACATCTACCGGGAGCCGCTGTCCCTGGCCGCCTTCGGCAAGCTTCCCCAGCGGGTTCTTCGTGGGCTGGCAGCGCTGTCCGAGCGGATCCCGGCCGGTGTTCGCGGTAAGGATCTCCTGCGCCGAGGATCCATTCCGTTGGAACAGCGTTACTACGGCAATGCCCGGATCTTCCGTGACGAGGAACTCGGTTTTCTCCGCACTTACGACTCCGGTGTCTCGATTACTGATCTCACCGCGCCGCTCTACGAGAAGACCCGCGCTCGCGGGTACGACGATGTGACCGCGATGCAGTACGTGGACCTGTTCACCTGGCTGCGTGGCGACATCCTGGTCAAGGCCGACAAGATGACGATGGCGAACTCGCTAGAGCTGCGAGTTCCCTTTCTCGACCCGGAGGTCTTCGCCGTTGCCTCGACGTTGCCCGTCAACGAACGAGTGACCCGGGAGACGACCAAGTACGCGCTGCGCCAGGCCTTGCGCGATGTCGTGCCCGCTCAGATCTTCAACAAACGCAAGCTCGGCTTCCCGGTCCCGACCCGGCTCTGGCTAGCCGACGAGCTGCACGACTGGGCGCGGTCGATCATCGTCGAGTCACAGACCGAGAGCCTGATCGTGCGTACCGACATCCTGGCGATGTTGGAGGCCCACCGCCGGGGTCCGATCGACTTCTCCCGCAAACTCTGGACCGTGCTGGTCTTCATGATCTGGCACGGCATCTTCGTCGAGAAGCGGATCACTCCCGAGATTCCCGAGGTGCACTACCCGGTGCGGCTCTGATCAGTCGACAGCGCCTTGACTGCTCTCGGCCGCACTCGACTGGCGCGTTTGGCCGCGTACATTGCGCGGTCGGCTGCATGTAACAGTCCGGCGCCGGCCTCGCAGGCCGGCCCGCTCGCGACTCCCACGCTGACGGTCACCCCGGAACCCAAGGCCAAGGAGACCGCCTGGGCCATGCGGTCGGCCAGTGCTGTGGCCTGGGACTGATCTGTCCCTTCCACCACCGCCACGAACTCGTCGCCACCGAGGCGGGCCACCAGATCCCCGGCCCGCACCTGGCCGGTCAGCGCGCCGGCAACGGCCTGCAACGTCAGATCGCCTGCCTCGTGCCCGCCGGCGTCGTTGACCGCCTTGAGCCGATCCACATCGACGACGATCATGGCAACCTCCGCCGTGTCAGCCGATCTGTTCAGCTCGGCGACTCGCACGTCGAAGGCCCGTCGATTGCCGACTCCGGTCAGTGCGTCGGTATGGGCCAGCACTTGCACACGGTCCCGTTCGAGAGTCACGCGCTGGAGGATTTGAACCGACCGGGCGTTGTGCAGTGTTCGCAGCCGCTGCCGCCACATCGTCTTGGCTAGCTGGTCGCCGTAGGCCAGAGCTGCCCGCGCCGACTCCGAACCCGCACGCGCGAGCAGCGCCGCCCGGGTGTGATACGCAGCTGACGTGAGCATCCAGGTCGCGTCCGCCGGCAAGGCGTCGCAGGCCTGAGCAGCCACTTCGAGCGCCTCCGGTAGGCGTCCGGCCCGTTCCAGTGCCCAGGCCAGGAATGGCAACGCGAAGGCGCGACTCTCGCGCAGGCCGTGCTGTTCCACGGCCTGCAGGCCGTCGCGGATGCGGACGACCACCTCGCCGGCCGCCTCGCCGCTCGAGTCGGCGCACGCCGCCAGCAGATCGGCGATAGCGGAATACGACACGGTCTCGTCGATGCTCGCGTACTCTTGAGCGCGGACGGCGTGCCGAGCCGCGGTGGCGCTCTTGTCCCGGGCGCGGGCCGTCTCTCGGATCCGGAACAACTCCACGGACCAGTTCAGGTGCAGCTCAGCGAGATTGAGCTGGCTGGTCACCGCCGTCATCGCTACGATCTCAGCTGAGTGCGTCAACGCAGCGCGCAGCGCTGCCTCGTAATGTGGCAGCGCCAATTCGTAGAGACGCAGATCGTGGTAACCGTGGCCCAGACCTGTGTGGGCAGTGGCCAAGACGAATCCGTCGTTGACATCGTTGGTCAGGGCGGCTTCGGCCTGAGCTAGATCGTGCAGGGTCGACTCCAGGTCGAAGAGCTGCGGGCTGATCTCGCTGATCAGCATCTGTTGACAGGCACGGAAGGCCAGGGCAATCGAATGCCAGCCAGCCATCTCTGCCTCTGCGCTCGTCCCCGCTGCCATTGGACCGGCACTCGATGTGACGGCGCGTGCACCTGTGATGGCCAGCATCTTTTCGGCGCCCTGCACGGCGCCTTCATGGTCTCCTAGGCACCGCAGGGCGACAGCTCTGGCGTAGAGGACGCCCAAGCTCGGGCCGGCGCGGAGCAGCTCGTCGGCTCGCACCAGCGCTTGCTCCGGCTGGCCGACCTGAGCCAGGCGCAGGAGTCGGATCACGTCAGCTTGGCTGTCGTTCATACCGGCTCCGGAATCCCCTCGGCTGCGTAGGCCCGTACTGTCAGCCACCATCATGCCCCCGCCGTTGCGCATGCGCCGAGTCTGTGCGGCCGCAGCCCGACCGGCAACGCCACTTGACATCGGTCACCGGGCCGATGAGCGTCATCCCGTGACTAGCTTCGACCGCCTACCAGCGAGCCTGCCGATCCCCGTCGACGACGGGGCCGCCGATCACCTGCTCGGTTCGTCTGCACCCGATGTGGGGCTTGCCAGCACGTCGGGCGTGGTGATCCACCTTGACCGGATCTCCGGCCGGGTGGTGATGTTCGGCTACCCGCGCACAGGTACGCCCGGGCAACCGTCTCCAGACGGCTGGGACGCGATCCCAGGAGCCCGCGGCTGCACGCCACAGGCGTGTGGCTTCCGGAACTCCTACCCTGCCTTCACCGAGACAGGCGCGCAGGTGTTCGGAATCTCCAGTCAGGCCTCGGCCGAGCAGCGAGAGGCTGCCCAACGGCTGGAGCTGCCTTATCCCCTGATGTCAGACAGCGACGCGGCTATGGCCCGGGCTTGGATGCTCCCGACATTCACCGTGGACGGCGCCACGCTGCTGCGGCGGATCACGATCTTTTTGTACGACGGTGTGGTCGACGGGGTGATCTACCCGGTCTTCCCACCCGATCGAAGTGCCGAGGTCGCACTGGCGTGGCTGCGCGATCGGCCCGCCGAGCCCACACGAGCGACCTCGCGGATCGCACCCAGGCGCGGTCTACCGCACCCGATTCCGCCGCGCCTGGTGCGCTGAAGGGAACTCGTGCGCTGAAGGGAACTGGTGCGCTGGGAGTCAGTTGAAGGAGTCTCCACACGCGCAAGATCCCTGTGCGTTGGGGTTGTCGATGGTGAATCCCTGCTTCTCGATCGTGTCGACGAAATCGATGACGGCTCCACCGAGGTAGGGCGAGCTCATCCGGTCGGTGACGACCTGTACCCCGGAGAAGTCGGCCACGACGTCTCCGTCGAGGGCGCGCTCGTCGAAGAACAGCTGGTATCTCAGGCCGGAACAGCCACCGGGCTGTACGGCGATCCGCAGTCGAAGGTCGTCACGGCCCTCCTGGTCGATGAGCGCCTTCACCTTGGCAGCGGCCGGATCGGACAGCACAATGCCGCTCAACGGCTTGGACGCGGTCTGGGTGGTTTCGGTGCTCGTGGTCATGCCATGCCCTCCTGGGCGCTCGTCGGGCGCATCGACCCCGCCACGGTATTCACTGTCACTGTAGCCAACAGCGACCTCCTGGGGTCTGTTCCATGATAGGCCCTCACTGCGCGAACTCCGGGCGACGCGTCGTCAGGACCGCAGCCTGGCTACACGCACTCCCAGGTGGCTTCACCGCCACCGGCGGCTAGATTGCACAGTTGTGAAGCTGCCGACTGTGAAGTTGCCCGGAATGGGCCGGGGAAAAGCTGATGCCGTGGCCAACCAGAAGTTGATCGAGGCCGCCCAACTCGAGTCAACAGCCGTCGGCAAGGGCCGCCCCACGCCGAGGCGGCGCGATGCGCAGGGCCACCGCTCGGGGCCACCGCTACCGCCGCCGACCACGAGGAAGGAGGCCTACCGCCGGATGAAGGAGACGCAGGCCTCCGGCCGCAAGACCACCCGTGCCGCCGCCTCTTCCGGGGTGGAGGCCGCCCTGCCTCGAAGAGACCAGGGCCCGGCTCGCCGGTTGGTCCGCAATCTCGTCGACTCGCGCCGCAACATCGGCAGCGTTTTCCTGCTCATCGCAGCGCTCGTCCTGGTCGGCTACTTCATCCCGGACACTCGGATTCGCAGCTACACAGTGCTGCTGTGGATGGCCTTCTTCGTCGCGATCATCGTGGACTCGGTGTTTCTCGGCCGGCGGATCAAGAAGACGGTAGCCGAGCGACTGCCGGACGCGACCGACTCCAGCCGGGGGCTGATCTGGTACGGGGTGACCCGCGCAACCATGGTTCGCCGGTGGCGATTCCCCAAGCCGGCCGTGTCCGTCGGCGACGAGATCTGAGCGCTCAGCTCAGCGTCATCCGGCGGCGGCAAGGCTCATCGGGCCGTAGACCCTGGTCTCGCCCTCGAACAGGGTGACGGCGACTACACCGTCCTCTGCCAGTTCGGCGAAGTTCTCCCCCAGCCAACTCTCGGCGTCGGAGCGGCTCTCGAAAGCCTCCGGCTCGGGCGCATCCAGTGTGGCTCCCGCCTCGTCCTCGTACCGCCAGGTCCAGCTCATGCGGTCAGGCTAACGACCGGGCATGCGACTCCACGAACGGCGGCTTGATCACCGTCGCGGCCAAGGGGCGCCCGCGTACGTCGACCTGGACGTCGCTGCCGCCGGTGATGCCGATCCCCCGGTCCAGCAGGGCAAGACCGATCCCGACTCGTAGGGATGGGGAGAACGTTCCACTGGTCGTCTCACCGACCAGGGCCCCGGACGCGTCGAGCACCGGCAGGTGGGGACGAATGATGCCGCGCCCAGCGGCGCGTAACCCCCAGAGCAGTCGTCCCGCACCTGCCGCTTTCTCGGCGTTCAACGCCGTACGGCCCCAAAACGCTGGTTTGTCCCATCCCACGGCCCAACCGCTACGGGCCTGGTTGGGCGTGATGTCCAGGGACAGGTCCTGGCCGTGCAGCGGATAGCCCATCTCGGTTCGCAGGGTGTCGCGTGCGCCTAGCCCGGCCGGGCGGATCCCGTACTCCACTCCGGCCTCGAGAACCGCATCCCATAAGGGCGGCCCGGCAGCCGACGGGACGATCAGTTCATAACCGTGCTCGCCGGTGTAGCCGGTCCGGCAGACGACCACGGACACCGGTTGTCCGGCCGGGGACTGCCACGACGTCTCGGTGAAACTCA
>JACCTM010000352.1 GCA_013812385.1 Geodermatophilaceae bacterium
CGGCTGCCTGGTATGCCGCCTGGATCGCGTCCAGGTCGGCTTCGTTGCCGAGCGTCACGGTGAGGTCGGTGACCGATCCGGTGGGGATCGGTACGCGCAGCGCGTACCCGTCGAGCTTGCCGTTGAGTTCGGGCAGGACCAGACCGATGGCCTTTGCGGCTCCACTCGAGGTCGGCACGATGTTCAGCCCGGCGGCGCGAGCCCGGCGGAGGTCTGAGTGCGGGCCGTCCTGAAGGTTCTGATCGGCGGTGTAGGCATGCACCGTGGTCATCAGACCGCGCTCGATCGTAAAGCTGTCGTGCAGCACCTTGGCAAGCGGTGCCAGACAGTTAGTCGTACAAGAGGCGTTGGAGATGATGACTTGCGACCCGTCGTAGGAATCCTCGTTCACCCCGATGACGACAGTGAGATCCTCGCCCTTGGCCGGTGCGGAGATGATGACCTTCCTGGCACCGCCCTGGTCGACGTGCGCCCGTGCCTTGCTGGCGTCGGTGAAGAACCCGGTCGACTCGATGACGATGTCCACGTCGAGGTCACCCCACGGAAGGGCGGCGGGATCGCGTTCGGCCAGGATCTTGAGGGTCTTGCCGTCGATCTCGATGCCATCCTCGACGGCCTTGACCTCTTTGCCCAGTCGGCCCAGCACGCTGTCGTAGGACAGGAGGTGCGCCATCGTGGCGACGTCGCCGAGGTCGTTGGCGGCGACGATGTCGATGTCGTGACCGCCGGCCTCGACCGCCCGCCAGAAGCTTCGACCGATTCGACCGAAGCCGTTGATGCCTACCCGGACTGTCACTGCGATTCCCTCTCGTCATCGGACACGTGCTCGGGAAACACTATCGAGGGGAACTGTCGGCCTGCACTCCATCCGGAGAATGTGCATCGAACTGCCGCCCGAACTGCGTGATCCCCCGGATATGCGGGGGCTACGGGGCGAGCATCTCGGAGGTGACGGCCGATTCAGTGTCCGGCACTCCCAGATCACGGGCCTTCTTGTCGGCCATCGCCAGCAGCCGACGGATCCGACCGGCGACGGCATCCTTGGTCATCGGCGGGTCGGCGAGTTGGCCGAGTTCCTCCAAAGATGCCTGCCCGTGTGCGACCCGCAGTCGACCGGCGACCAGGAGATGGTCCGGCGCGTCCTCGTCGAGCAGGTCCAGCGCGCGGCTGACCCGCGCGCCGGCCGCGACCGCCGCCCGGGCGGAGCGGCGCAGGTTCGCATCGTCGAAGTTGGCCAGCCGGTTGGCCGTGGCCCGGACCTCACGTCGCATCCGCTGTTCTTCCCAGGCCAGGACCGCATCATGGGCGCCGAGGCGGGTGAGCAGGGCACCGATCGCATCGCCGTCCCTGATCACCACTCGGTCGGCACCGCGGACTTCGCGGTTCTTCGCCGCGACCCCGAGGCGGCGCGCGGCTCCTACCAGGGCCATCGCCGCTTCCGGTCCGGGGCAGGTCACCTCCAACGAGGAGGACCGGCCCGGCTCGGTCAGGGAACCATGGGCCAAGAAAGCGCCGCGCCAGGCCGCCTCGGAACAGCAGATCCCGCCCGAGACCACGGTCGGCGGAAGACCCCGGACGGGCCGCCCGCGCATGTCGACCAGGCCGGTCTGACGGGCCAAACCCTCGCCGTGTTTGACGATTCGAACCAGGTATCGGGGCCCTCGTCGCAGGTTTCCACCGGAGAGCACCGAGATGCCGCTGGCATAACCGAAGAGATCACTGACATCACGCCGGACCCGCCGAGCTACGGAGGCTGTGTCGAGTTCAGCCTCGATGACGACGCGACCACCGACGATATGCAGGCCGCCGGAAAACCGCAGCAGCGCGGTGAGTTCCGCCTTCCGGCAACACGTCTTGGTGATCGGCACGCGGGAGAGTTCGTCCTTGACCTGGGACGTCATGGCCATGCGGGTTGCTCCTCTGTACTACCGATGCAGGTGATCAATTGATCCAGGGCTACGGCCAAGAGCCGCGGATCGTGCCGGTCCTCGTCCTGCGACATGGCGACCGGCCGCAGGACGAGACGTGGTTCTGGCCGACCTGTGGTTCGCAGCGCCTGCACGGCACTCAATAGACCACGCCGGTCAACAACCCGCGAGGCGTCGGCAAGAACGGTGTGGACCGGCAGCCGCGGGGCGTGTGCTCTGAGCACGCTGAGGTGCTCTTGCGGTGAGAAGCCCTCGGTCTCCCCAGCCTGGGGTTCGAGATTGAGCACCACGACGACGCGGGCCGACGTCCGTTCGAGTGCAGTCATCAGATCCGGAACCAGGAGATGCGGCAGAACGGAGGTGAACCATGATCCAGGGCCGAGCACGACGATGTCCGCGTCGTCGATGGCTGCGACCGCAGGCAGGCAAGCCGGTGGACGCTCGGGTACGAGCTGAACTGATCGCACCCGAGCCGATGTGGTCGCAACCGCAACCTGGCCACGAATCAGCTTGGGCGCCAGATCGTCCCCGCCCTCCAGCGAATCGACCCAGGCGGTGATCTCGAGCGGGATCGTCGACATCGGCAGGACGCGTCCGACGGCGCCGATCAGCCCACCGACCGAGTCCAGCGCCCGTACGGTGTCCCCGGCGAAGACCTCGATCAGACCGGTCAGGAGCAGGTTTCCCACCGGATGTCCGGCCAACGAGCCGCGGCCGGCGAAACGGTGCTGCAGCAGCGTTTCCATGTCGTGGTGTGCTGGCTCCGTACCGGCTACCGCCGCCAGCGCCATGCGGAGATCCCCGGGCGGCAGGACGTCGTGATCTCGTCGAATCAGACCGCTGGATCCACCGTCGTCGGCGACGGTGACGATGGCCGTGAGTCGGGTGGTCAGTTGCCGGGCGGCGGTCAGCGTCGCGGCCAAACCGTGGCCGCCTCCGAGCGCGACGATGCGGGGCTGGTCGATTGCCTGGTTCACTCGCGGCCCAGGTCCCGATGCACGACGGTGGTGTGTACGCCCGCGGCCACCAGTCGGGCAGCCAATTCCTCGCTGATCGCCACACTGCGGTGCTTGCCGCCGGTGCACCCCACGGCGAGTGTCAGGTAGCGCTTGCCCTCGCGCTGATACCCCGTACCGATCATGTTCAGGATCTCCATGTATGAGTCGAGAAACGTTCCCACCGTCTCCTGCCCCAGTACGTAGGCCCTGACCTCTGGGTGCTGACCGGTCAGTGGTCGCAACTCCGGTAGCCAGTGGGGATTCGGCAGGAAACGAACGTCGACGACGAGATCGGCGTCCAGCGGCAGACCGTACTTGTACCCGAAACTCATGACGGTGGCCTTGAGGCTCGGTACGAACTCCGCGCCGAAGGCCAGCTCGATCGTGGCCCGGAGTTGGTGGACGTTCAGGTCGCTGGTGTCGACGGTGACATCGGCAGCGCCGGCCAGGTCGGTGAGCAGCAGGCGCTCTGCTGCAATGCCGTCGGAGAGGCGGCCCTCCCCCTGCAACGGGTGCGCCCGTCGAACGGACTCGAAGCGCCGGATCAGGACATCGTCGCGTGCGCGCAGGAAGAGCACTTTGGGACGGAAACCGCGCTCGTCGAGCCCGATCAGCGTGCCGGTAAGGTCCGAGGAAAACGCACGGGAACGTACGTCCACAACCACGGCCAACCGGGTCACCGCCCCGCGGGAGCTGCTGCCCAGTTCGACCATCGTCGCGATCAACGATGGCGGCAGATTATCGACCACGAAATAGCCGAGATCTTCCAGGCACTTCGCCGCGGTGCTGCGACCCGCCCCGGACAGCCCAGTGACCAGGACGATGTCCAGGGCACTGGGTGGGCCAGCGTCCGCGGCGTCGGAGCCGACGCCATCCTGGTGCATGGCAGTCAGTCTGCCCGTCCTGCCCCGACCTCATTGCGCCCGACGTCTTCGGCGAGGGCAGCAACGACAGCCTCAGCGGTTTTGCGGCCCACGCCAGGGACCTCGGCGACCTGATCCACGTCAGCGGCGCGCAGGGCCCGCAGTGAGCCGAACCTGGTCAGCAGGGCCTTGCGGCGCACGTCACCGAGTCCTGGTACGTCGTCGAGCAGCGAGGTCAGCATGCTCTTGGACCGACGCTGCCGGTGGTGGGTGATCGCGAACCGGTGTGCCTCGTCGCGGATGCGCTGGAGCAGGTACAGCGCCTCGCTGGTTCGGGGCAGGATAACCGGATCGGCTTGCCCGGGGACCCAGATCTCTTCCATCCGCTTGGCCAGCCCGACGATCGCGATGTCCTCGATGCCCATGTCTGCCAGGACAGCTTGAGCCGCTTCCACCTGCGGAGCCCCGCCGTCCACGACGACGAGATTCGGCGGGTAGGCGAACCTCTTCCGGGTGCCGACGGGGATGTCGGGAGGGGCGGCGGCCGGCCCGTCCGAGGCATCCCCGCGCTGGGACTGGTCCTTGAGATAGCGGGTGAAGCGACGGCGAACGACCTCGGCCACGGAGAGGGTGTCGTCACGCCCTCCTTCGGCGCTGATGATGAACCGGCGGTAGTCCGAACGCTTTGCTACGCCGTCCTCGAAGACCACCAGGCTGCCCACGACGTTCGTGCCCTGCACATGGGAGACGTCGATGCATTCGATCCGCAGTGGCGCATCGGAGAGATCGAGGGCTTCCTGGATTTCGGCAAGGGCAAGCGAACGCGCGGTCAGATCGCTGGCGCGCTTGACCCGGTGTCGGGCGAAGGCCTCACCCGCGTTGCGCTGCACTGTGTCCATCAGGGCTCGCTTGTCCCCGCGCTGGGGAATCCGGATGCCGACCGGTCCACCGCGCAGGTCACCGAGGCGGCGGATGTGTGCCTCGACATCCTCGGGCAGCTCAGGCACCAGGATCTCCCTGGGGACGGCGTCACGCACGGTTTCCGTACCGTTCACGTCCTCGACGATGTCCGCGCCGTAGACCTGCAGGAGAAACTGGGCCACGAGGTCGCCGGTGCTGACGTCCTCGACCTTGTCGACGATCCACCCGCGCTGGCCGCGCACCCGGCCGCCGCGGACGTGAAAGACCTGGACGGATGCTTCGAGATCGTCCTGGGCAAAGGCGACCACGTCTGCATCGGTGCCGTCCCCGAGCACCACGGCCTGCCTCTCCAGAGCCCGGCGCAGAGCGCCGATGTCGTCGCGCAACCGTGCGGCGCGCTCGTACTCCTGCTCGGCGGCCGCCTCTGCCATCTGCCGGTCGAGGCGGCGGATCAACGTGTCTGTGCGGCCACCCATGAAGTCGCAGAAGTCATCCACGATCTGGCGGTGCTCGTCGGCGGTGACATTGCCGACGCACGGCGCCGAGCACTTGCCGATGTAGCCGAGCAGGCACGGCCGGCCGATCTGCCCGGCCCGCTTGAACACCCCGGCCGAGCAGGTACGGGCCGGGAACACCCGCAGCAGCAGATCCAGCGTCTCCCGGATCGCCCAGGCATGTGAGTACGGGCCGAAATAACGCACACCCTTGCGCTTCGGTCCGCGCATCACCTGAAGCCGGGGGTAGTCCTCGTACAAGGTGACGGCGAGGCTCGGAAAGCTCTTGTCGTCGCGATAGCGGACATTGAACCGCGGGTCGAACTCCTTGATCCAGTTGTATTCCAGCTGCAGCGCCTCGACCTCGGTGCTGACCACGGTCCAGTCGACACCGGCAGCCGTGGTGACCATCTGCCTGGTCCGGGGGTGCAGTCCGGAGAGATCGGCGAAATAGGAGTTGAGCCGGCTGCGCAGACTCTTGGCCTTGCCGACATAGATGACCCGCCCGTAGGGGTCGCGGAACCGGTAGACACCCGGCCCTTCGGGGATGCTGCCCACCGCCGGACGGTACGTCGACGGATCAGGCACGTATCCAGCCTACGACTGACCTCCGTCACCTATCCGCCAGCACACCGCCGGGTTCCGGCCCCGCCAAGTGCGATGGATCGACCGGGAGGCACCATCACCAGAGTGCGTACGCCACGGGTGCCGACGTGAACGGATCGGTCAGCCCACCTGAGTTCGGCTGGCGGCCCGGACTTCGGGTCGGTGTCGGACTGGGCCTGGCAGTCTTTCCGGTCGCAGTGAGCTTCGGCGCGCTCGCGACCACCCTCGGTTGGCCACCCCTTCCGACGATCGTCTGTTCGGTGATCGTCTTCTCCGCCGGAGCGCAGCTTGCTCTCCTGACCACGCTCACCGCCGGCAGCGGCCTGTTTCTTGCCCTGGGAGCCGCCACGTTGATCAACCTACGGTTCCTACCGATGGGGATCACCGTCGCCAGCAGCCTCGAGGGCCCCATCTGGAAACGGGCACTCGGCGCGCAGACGATCCTCGACGGCTCCTGGGCCGCGGCCTATCAAGGCGCGGGGCGATACGACCGGCTGACGATGTTCGGAGCCAGCGCCGTCCAGTGGCCGGCATGGATCCTCGGAACGGTCGTCGGTGTGGTCGCGGCACCTCAAACCAGCCTGGTCGAGAGCCTGGGTCTCGACCTGGTCTTTCCCGGATTCTTTCTCATCCTGCTACTGGATTCGTTCCGCTCGACGCCGCGGGGACCGTGGATCGCGGGCATCGCAATCCTGCTCACCGGCGGATTGGTGCTCGTGGCGCCCGTCGGTGTGGCCGTCCTGCTCTCGGCGCTGTCCGCCCTCGTCGTGCTCATCGGCCATGGTCGGCGTGGCTCGGAGCCGACAGATGACTTAGAGCCGGAATGACAACCGGTGAACCACTGTGGTGGGCGATCGGTGCGCTTGCGGTCATCAACTTCGTGATCAAAGCGGCCGGACCGGCACTGCTCGGAGATCGTGCACTACCGCCGAAACTGGTACTCGTCGTTCATTCGCTAGCTCCAGCCCTCCTAGCGAGCTTGTTGATGGTCCAGTTACTGGGACAGGGCTGGAACGCGTTCGACTGGAAGCTGCTCCCGGGCCTGGCGGTGATCGGTCTGCTCTGGCTCCTCCGACGGAGTCAGATCGTCTGCATCGTCTCGGGTGTATTGGTCACGATTGCGATCCGCGCCCTGGTCTGACAACTGCGTCTGTCTAGACGAAGATGCCGCGGTTGGCCAGCCAGATCACCGGATCGACCCGGACTCCGTTTAGCCCCCCGGCATAGACCTCGAAGTGCAGATGCGGACCGGTTGAGAAGCCCTGCGAGCCGACGAGGGCAATCTCCTGCCCGGCTGCGACGCGCTGCCCGGTGCTCACTTCGATGACTTCCATATGGCCGTAGACCGTGACGTCGCCGTTGTCATGCTCGATGTAAACGGCTTGGCCGAATCCTGTTGCAGGGCCTGCCTCTACGACTACACCGTCCCCAGCTGAATACATCGGAGTGTACATCGGGGCAGCGATGTCGATCCCCCAGTGCATGCTTCCCCAGCGCTCGCAGAAGCAACTCGTGAGCC
>JACCTM010000358.1 GCA_013812385.1 Geodermatophilaceae bacterium
GGGGATGACCTCGGGTCCGTCCCCTGGAGTGACCTCCGGGGTAGGTCTCATCCGGCGTAGCCGCTCCCATGGCAGCAGGCACAGGATGGCCACACAATGTGGCAGGAAAATGATTCGCACCCCGGCGAAGACCATCAGGTGGAAGCCGAGCAGGAAGATCACCAGGGCGATCCTGGTGCGATCTCGACGAGCCAGCAGCATGAGCGGAGAGAGCAACTCGAAGCCGATCATGAGGTACTGCGAGATGTGCAGCAGGCCCGGTACCTCGAGAGTCCACATGGACAGGTCCGTGCCCCGTCGCAGGACCGCCCGCGTCAGCGTGGAGCCGTTGACCCAGTCCCAGCCGCCGAAGCGGATCTTGGCCCACGCCGCCAGGAAATAGGTCAGCATGACGGCGATGAAGATCGCGGTGACCGCAAACCCGGCCGCCTCCGAACGGCGCTGGTCACGCCAATGCGCAATGCCAACGGTCGGCAGGACAGCCAGAGCCACGAGGTAGGCATATCGGTCGTGGTCGACCTTGCCATAGCTCATGGCGATGACCATCCACTCGAAATAGAGCAGAAAGGTCGTCGTCCCCCAGAGCCGAGGCGCCTGGCCGGTCGCGGCCAGCAGCGCAGATCCGATCAGCAGCCACTTCACGATGTCGACCACGGCCGTCGTGGGAGTCGGCAGCGCAAGCCACTCCCCGATCAACAGCGGTTGGTAGTACTCGGTGGGTACGCCGGCATGCGCAGCAACCCAGCGGGTGGTCACGAAGACATCTATCGGGATGAACAGGTAAACGATCAGCCGAAATATCGCTACCCGCGCCAGCGGGACCGGGGCGAAGAACCAGCTGGTCACCCCGGCCACCTTCGTGGGCAGTTTCTCCTGGCCGCTCGACCCGGTCACCGCGCGAGGCCGGGTCATGCTTCGTCCTGCGCCATGCCCGGAAGCGGGTAGGTGACGCGTACGTCGTCGACGTAGGAACCGGTGCTCTGGCCGTCGCGCAGTTCGTAACGGCGGACCACGATCGCCACGGCGACAAGTGGTGGCGCCGCGGGATTATTGGCCAAGTAGCTCTCGGCGAGGAGTCCCAGCAACTCCGGATTGTCCACCAGGCGAGGCACCTGGCCCTCGAACTCGGCCCGGCGCAGTCCCACCTCGCCGCCGGACAGCCGCACCTCCTCACCGGCCTCGGTCAGGCCCACCACCCGGGTTGAGGACACCGGTGTGTCCGGGTCGGCGCGGGTGGCATACATCCGGGGTGGGCCGAACGGGAACGCATAGTCGTCACCGAAGACGGTGCCGCTCAGGGTCAACGCGAGGACGGCCGTTGCGATGACCAGTCTGATCAGCTGGGCGCGGGCGGGCAGCCGGACGACGTCGTCGTCCGGCTCCAGCTCGATCGTGTCGCGGTCGCTCACGGCCACCATCGTAGGATCGCGGCGCGGGCAGGCAGACGATAGGAGCGTGCATGCAGTTCGGCCGGTACTACGAGGAGTTCGAAGTCGGCGCGATCTACAAGCACTGGCCCGGCAAGACCGTCACCACCTACGACGACCACCTGTTCTGCCTGCTCACCATGAATCATCACCCGCTGCATCTCGACGCGCACTTCGCGCAGGAGGCGACCCAGTTCGGGAAGAACGTCGTGGTCGGAAACCTCATCTATTCGCTGCTGCTGGGGATGAGCGTGCCCGATGTGTCCGGAAAGGCGATTGCCAATCTCGAAGTTGAATCGCTCAAGCATGTCGCGCCGACCTTCCACGGGGACACGATCTACGGGGAGACCACCGTCCTGGACAAGACCGAATCGAAGTCCAAGAACGATCGCGGAGTCGTCCACGTAGAGACCATCGGTTACAACCAGGACGGTACGGTCGTCTGCATTTTTCGTCGAAAAGTCATGGTGCCCAAGCGCTCCCATGGCAACGGGCGGGGCGGAGAGCAACCAGGGCGACCAGAAGCCAAGCGCAGAGCGTGACGAATCGCGCTAGGATGATGATCATCGTCGTCTGGATCGCAGAAGGTGGACATTTTGGCTACCAAGACCGAGCTAGTCGCCTTGTCAGACATCCACTTGGCCGTGAGCGCACTCACCGACGATGCCCAGCTGGGCAGGATTTCCGCGGACGAGGCCAGTAAGCGGATCAACGATTCCAGGCGCGCGGTCACCCCGCGTGAACTATGGAGGGCCAGTGGTGGCCGGGCCGGCGCGAAGAAACGCAGCGACTGGCAGGACATCCGCAACACGGCTTTCGGCGTGGCCTTTTTGCTGCTGCTGGCTGCGATCGGAGTGTGGATCGTGACCATCTACACCGGCAAGGCGGTCGGGGGTGAGGACGACTACATTCCCGAGCCGCCGTCGATGACGGTTCCGACCGACCAGAACCCAGAGGAACCCGGCGGCGGCTGAGTCGGTTCGTCAGGATGGACAGCCCACTGACCGACACGCGGCGCGCCTGTCCGCACGACATGCGGCAATCGGCAATGATCGGTGCGAAGCAGCCACCCCTGGGGTGTGCTGTGCTGTCGAGGAGGAGATGGTGAACATCAAGCGGGTCATCGCTTGGCTGCTGCTCGCCTTCATCATCTTCTTCATCGTTACCCAGCCGGAGACTGCCGCGAGCCTGGTCCGGAGCGTTTTCAGTGGCCTCGGCGACGCCGTGTCGGCCCTGGCCAGCTTCTTCCGGTCGTTGGTCTAGCCCGGACGAGGCAGGCGGCACGGTGACCGGGCCACAGCGGAGCAAAGGCACCAATCGGTATCTCCTGCCGGACGAGCGTGCGGTGATCGAGACACGTCGGCACTGGATGATCCTGATGCCCCCGGTGCTGAAATCGCTCGCGATCATCGTGGTTGCCCTGTTCTTCTTGTCCAACGACCCTCGTTCCATGGCGCTGGACAACATCGTCATCCTGACGATCTTGGCTGTGCTTCTGTACCTGACTTACCAGATCACCCAATGGTGGCTGGACCACTTCGTCGTCACCAATCGGCGGGTCCTGTTGGTCAGTGGGGTGCTCACCAAGCGCACTGCGATCATGCCGCTGATGAAGGTCACCGACCTGACCTTCGAGCAGTCACCGTTGGGCCGGATGCTGCAGTACGGCACGTTCGTCTTCGAGTCAGCCGGCCAGGACCAAGCGTTGTCCCGAGTCACTCACCTGCCCGGCGGTCCACGCCAGCTCTACCTCCAGATCACGGATCTGCTCTTCGCCACCTACACGGGCCCGCCGATGCCGGCGCAGATGCGGTTCTCCGAGGGGCCGTCGATGGACGCCGAGACCGGCCGCATGCCCGGCGTCGGACAGCCGCGTGTCCATCGGACCACACCGATCCCCCATCTGGATCCGCACCAGGGTCCGTTTGCCGCCGGCCGGGAAGGCGACGACTGACGACATTGTGACGATCCCCGGCCAGGGCCTACGCATCGACCTGCATGTTCACTCGACCGCCTCGGACGGCACGCTGTCGCCGACCGAGGTGGTCCGCGCGGCCGCCCGGGACGGCTTGGACGGCATAGCCCTCACCGACCACGACACGCTTGCCGGTTGGAACGAGGCATTCGCGGCCTGCCCGCCGGGCCTGACCCTCGTAGGAGGGCTGGAGCTGTCCTGCGTTCACCAGGTCACCGGCCAGCCACCGATCAGCGTGCACCTGCTCGGCTATCTCGTCGATCCTCGGCATCGGGGACTGGCCGCTGAGCTGGGCCGCCTACAGGCAGAGCGCAGCCGGCGGGGCGAGCGGATCGTCGAGAAGTTGGTCGCGGCCGGATATCCGATCAGCTGGGACCGCGTCCTGGAGTTCGCCGACGGTGGTTCGGTGGGTCGGCCACATGTGGGCCGCGCGCTCGTCGAAGCCGGGGTCGTCGCGTCGGTGGACGAGGCCTTTGTCGAACTGCTCTCGGCTGCCGGACCGTTCTACGTCCGCAAGGCCGATATTGACGCCGTCGCCGGGGTGCAACTGATCACGGCAGCCGGCGGTGTGTCGGTCTTCGCCCACCCGGCCGCCGGGCGACGTGGACGGGTCGTGGACGAGGATGCCATCTCCGTCCTGGCCGAGGCCGGGCTGGCCGGCATCGAGGTCGATCACCCGGACCATGTTCCGGCCGATCGCGAGCGCTTACGCGGCTTGGCAGCCGATCTCCATCTGCTGCCGACCGGCTCCAGTGACTTCCACGGCACCAACAAGGTCAACCGACTGGGCCAGCACACGACCGACGCATCGGCCTACGAGGAACTGGTGTCCCGGGCCTGTGGAAGCCGCCCGTACGTTGGCTGAATCCGGACTACCGTGACGGCCGTGGAGACGATGTCGCCGACATCCGGGACGGCGGATCGGTGAGCGAGGCGCAACAGATCCTGCCCGGAAGCCCCACCCCACTGTTCTCGGCCACGCCGAGCAAACTCGCCGCCTTCGACGCCTGTCCCCGCCGTTTCCGGATGACCTACCTCGACCGGCCTTCGCTGCCGAAGGGTTCGCCGTGGGCCCACAACAGCATGGGGGCCGCGGTGCATGCCGCGCTCCGGTCCTGGTGGGACCTCCCAGTCGCCCGCCGTACGCCGTCCGAGGGTGTGGGGCTGCTCCGGCGCCTCTGGAGCGATCAGGGTTTTCGCGATCACGAACAGTCCCTGGACTGGCTGGCGACCGCCTCGCAGTGGGTGCGGAGCTATCTCGAAGCCGAGGATGCGCAGTGCGAACCGGTGGGGCTCGAACGTCACGTCGCTGCCAAGACCGACCGGCTTGCCTTGTCGGGCCGGATCGACCGGATCGACGAGCGCGACGGAGACATGGTGGTCGTTGACTACAAGACCGGCCGTTCGGGGGTCAGCGACGCCGCCGCGCGCGGTTCGCCGGCGCTGGCGATCTACGTCCTCGGCGTACGCCGAACGCTGCGCCGCAACTGCACCCGGGTGGAGTTGCACCACCTGCCCAGTGGAGATGTCGCAGCCTTCGAGCACACCGATCAGTCCTTGGCCCGCCATGTCGACCGGGCCGAGGACATCGCCGCCGACATTGGTCGTGCCACCACGCAGGTCGCCGCCGGCATGGCTCCCGACGAGGCATTCCAGGCGCGTACGGGCGCCGGGTGCGGATGGTGTGACCTGCGCCGACACTGCCCCGACGGGCAGCGCGCCGCACCGGCCCGCGAGCCCTGGTCGTTTCTCGCGCCGATGCCCGACCTCATCGTCGACCGGGCCTAGCCCGGACGAGGCGGATCAAGGCCGAACGCCCTGGACCAGTTCGGTCACCCGTTGCAGATGTCGCGCGGCGCGTGCGTCCACATCGGGACGAATCGCACGGGCCGGCCGCAAGACCTTCGCAAGACGCTTATGTGCCCGGTAGGCGAGCAGGAGGGATGGATTCATCGGTCCGGCTTGCGATTGGTATCCATAAAGGAACGCGCCGTTGATGTCGTCGCGTCGGGACACCGGCTCAGTTTTCGTCCGGGAAGCGAATGGGGCAGGCCACCGCAACGTCGAGTTCACCCCGCTGGGACGCCTCCCACCAGAGCAACTTGGGTCCGATGGATCGGTTGGCCTTCCATGCCGGCGAAGACCTTGACCCAGCTTGTGCCCGCGTCGCTGCCGATCCGCAGCGTGCACCGTTCCCGGGGCCTGTAGCGGACCACCCGTACCTGCGGCGAGCCAGCTACCACCGTTGCAAGCATCGGCAACCGCGGGTCGTCGGGGAATGCCCGCACGTGCAGAACGCCAACCTCGGGCACTGCAACGATCCAGGCTCCGGCGGGAGCCTGCTCGGGAATCTGGGCGTAGGCACTGACGAGCACGATGACCGAAGGTCTGTTTCCACCGCACTCCGACGGGCCACCAGCTCGCACGGTTGTCCGACTCATCCAGCGCGCGGGTCACCTTCTCGGTGTCCGCGAGTCCGACAAGGGCAGCAGAGGATCGCTGGTGCAGTTCGCCCATGGCCCAGTGCCGTTGAGCTCAGCCGGCCAGGCGCTCCCGGGCGGCCCGCAGGGCCGGCCCCTCACGCCACGGAGCCGGCAGGCGTTGCACACTCGACCGCAGGGCTCGTAGGCCGGCGGTGGCTGCTGCGTCGGTGGTTGGCAGTCCAGGCAGGCGGTACATCTTGCGTGCCCACGTCGGCAGGAGGCCAAAGGCCAAGGCGGCGAGTCCACTCCATGCCGGCCTGGCCGGGGTCAGCAACCGGACCCAGGCCGGCATAGGCGGAGCGAATAGGAAGCGTACGGCCCGCTGCGCCTCGGCTGTGACTCGCAGCATCGGCGCCACATCGGCGAAATAGCCGGCAAGGTCGTTACGGTCGGCCGGCACATCCTCGCGCGGGACGCCGACGAGTTGGGCCGCGACGACCTGTTCGGCCAGGTAGCGATCGGCGTCGGCGTCGTTCAGGTCGACTC
The DNA here is from genome assembly GCA_013812385.1 of Geodermatophilaceae bacterium. Classification (GTDB taxonomy): domain Bacteria; phylum Actinomycetota; class Actinomycetes; order Mycobacteriales; family Geodermatophilaceae; genus JACCQS01. The sequence continues at coordinate 6,372 of JACCTM010000358.1, forward strand.
CGGAGCGGCGGGCCGTGGACAGGAACGAGTCGACCTCGCAGCAGTGCACCCAGAGCAGCAACGCCGGATCATCGACCTGGTACGGCATGCCGCTCTCCGGCTCGACACCGGTCAGCCCCCGGTGTGCGCCGCGGACCCGGGCGGCGGCTTTGAAGGCTTCGCTGCGCGTGCCGTACGTCAGGGTTGCGATGAACTCCGCGGTTCGCCCGAGCCGACCCCAGGGGTCTTCCTTGAAGCCGGAGTGTTCGGCGACGCCGGCCAGCGCCAGCGGGTGCAGGGACTGCATGAGCAGGGCGCGGATTCCACCGACGATGAGCAGCGGATCTGCATGAATTCGCCAGGTGATGCTGTCCGGTCCGAAGAGGCCCGCAGCATCGTCGCGAGCGGCTGGCATGGGTACCCGAGTGACAGCCACCCGCTCGATCCTACGGTCCCAGGAGGTCGGTCATCGCGTGTGAAGTTATGCAGAAGTCGAAGGCGTTGCCAGGAGCGTCCCGGGCGCGGATGAGTTCGTCGGCTCGACCGACCGGCTACCTGCGGGTCAGCGCGTGGCAAACCAGTGGATGAAGCCGCAACGGCGGCAGATGAGGCAGTTGGCCGCGGCATTGAAGGCGTCGAGATCGAACATCGTCATCCCGCGGGTGTTGAGCAGGAACTCTGATTGGGCGAAGTCGGTGAAATGACAGTTGACGCAGCGCAGCCCTTGCGTGCCGGACGGCTGCGCCTGCTGCTGGCCCCACGGCTGGTCGGGCGACGGCTGATGCTGCTGCGCCTGCTGTTGACCCAACGGCTGGCCCTGATGTTGCGGCTGGTGGCCGGGGGGTTGGGCCTGCGCCGGCTGTTGCGAATGCTGGCCGTACTGATCGGGGTAACGCTGCTGGGGTTCTCCGGTCGGCGGCTGGCGCAGCTGCCCCCAGCTCACCCCGTTCCACCATCGTTCACCGTTACCCTCCGGATCGGGATACCAGCCGGCTGGGGTACCGCCGCCCTGTCCTTCGGTCATCGACATCCTCCGTGAGAGCCTTGCTTGCGGGTGCACAGCTTGTGGGGTGAGCAGGCATGGTCGCAGACGGCGGTTCCTTGGACATTCACAGGGCGCGCCTGCGTGACGGCAGGGTGTGCGACATCGGCATTCGGGCCGGCCGGATCTCAAGGATCTCTGAGTCGTCTTCCGGGCACGTCGAGCACGACAGCGAGCCGGGAACTGCCGCAGTCCCAGTGATCGAGGCCGAGGGCCGGCTGGTGACTGAGTCATTTGTCGACGGCCACCTGCACCTGGACAAGGTGTACACGCTGCCGATCATCGGCGATGCCGCGCTGACCGCGTATACCGGGGCTGGAATGGCCACAGCGGCGAGGGGAATCGAGCTCGCTCGCGCAGTCAAAGTCGATTATGACCGTGCCTGGATCACCCCGAACGTCACTCGGTCGCTGCGCGAGGCGGTCCGGAACGGGGTCCTGCACGTCCAGGCCTTCGTCGACGTCGACACCGCTTCCGAGCTCGAGGGTCTGTACGGCGTTCTGGACGCCCGCGCGGAGTTTGCGGACATTCTCGACGTACAGGTAGTGGCCTTCCCGCAGGACGGGTTGTTGCGCGACCCCGGGGCAGGGGCGTTGTGCGAAGAGGCCATGCGTCTGGGGGCCGATGTCGTGGGTGGGATCCCATGGATCGAGCACACCAAGCAGGACATGGCCGCGCACGTCGAGTGGGCGTGTTCATTGGCCGGCAAGTTGGGGCGTCGGGTGGCGATGCTGGTCGACGACGCAGGTGATCCGTCGTTGCGTACCAGCGAACTGCTCGGCCGTTCGATGATCGAGCACGGGTTGGTCGGCCGCGGAGTCGCCTGCCATGCCCGTGCCGTTGGCCTGTATCCCGTCGGGGAGCAGGTCCGGCTGGCTGAATTGGCCCGCGCAGCGGGCTTGGGCTTCGTCAGTGATCCACACACCGGGCCGTTGGCGCTGCCGGTCGAGCGATTCCGTTCGTTGGGAGTTGCTGTGGCTCTCGGTCAGGATGACATGGAGGATGCCTACTACCCGTACGGCCGGCACAACATGCTCGAGGTGGCTTTCCTAGCCTCACACTTGTTGGAGCTCAAGACTTCTGCCGACCAGGACCATTTGATGGACATGGTCACCGGCTCGGCGGCCGGGGTCCTCGGGATAGCCGGCCATCAGCTGGCTGTCGGCAATGCCGCCAATCTCTGTATCCATGACTCTGAGCGGCTTGTCGATGTCCTGCGCGAACACGCCGCCCCCCGCTGGGTGGTCAGCAGGGGGCGGATCGTCGCTGCGACCGAGCGGGTCACCGTCTGGGGTTCGGCTGCGCAGTAGCCAACAGCCGTCAGCGGTTCCGTCAGGGGCGTCCGTACGAGGCATGATCGGACCAACGTCATCCGGAACCGGACTCCCTGCGCCAGATCCAAGTATTGCGCCGCGGAAGCGACTTTCGACGCTCGAGCCGGCGTCAAATAGCTACGGCCCGGGTCCGCTGCTTGCCTCCGGTGGCCAGTGTTGTTGGGGTGGTCGTGGTCGGTGGGTGGGGTTGATCCGGGGCCTGCGGTTGGGGTCGAGGTTGGCTGGTGGGCGGAGCCATATCCTTCCGCGGTGGTGGAAGGCTTCCCATTCTCCGTGTTCGATGTCGCGGTGGTGGTGCCAGCAGAACAGGCCCCCGTTGGTCTGGTCGGTCCGCCCACCGGTGCTCCAGGGGATCAGTTGATGGATCTGCCACCATGACATTGCTCGGCTCCGCGCTCGCTGCGCTCCTCGCTCGTACTTCGCTGCGATGCTCGCTCGCTGTCGCCTTCGGTGACGCCGGGCGTGCGCAGCCGGGCCAGCCTCGGCCTCACCCAGTCGGGCCAGCAACGCCGCTTCGGCCTGCGCCCGCAAGGCAACAGCGTCAGCGACCTCGGCGGCCAGCCGCCGGTCGGTCACCGACCACAGGTCGGTCTCCGAGAATGCGCCCGATCCGGGTGATCTTGACCTTATTGCGGTTTCTCGGCCATTCCATCGGCGTGTCGCCACCATAAGGTCAAGATCACCAATCAAGAGCGAGCCGGCGAGGCCGTACGCAAGCCGCAAGCCGAGTGAGGCCGTACCTCTCGTTGCGGATTCCTTCTTTCACCGCCCAGCAAGCCCGGCCCCGAAGGCCACCGGCCGAGACGCGGCCTGCCAGCTACCCGTCTTCGAGCCGCCACCGCTGCTCCCCGCTCGAGCGGTGCAGGATGAGGGGATGAGGACGCTACTGACCCAGGAGGAACTCGACCGGGCTCTCGAAGAGCTCCGCTCATGGCGGTCATATCGCGGCGCGATCCGTACGCGCATCCAGGCACCGGACTTTCCTGCTGCGATCGCGCTCGTCAGCAGGATCGCGGAAATGGCCGAGGAGATGGACCATCACCCGGACATCGACATCCGGTGGCGCAACATCGATGTCGCGTTGGCCACCCATTCAGCGGGCGGCATCACGGAAATGGATGTGACGCAGGCCAGACGAATCGGCGACCTTGCAGCCCAGGCTGGAGCCCAGATCGCGGCGTCGGCACCTCACGGTGATGGCATCGAAATCGGGATCGACTGCATGGATGCGGCGGCCATCCAGGATTTCTGGCGGGTCGGCCTCGGCCTGACCGAACGCACCGGAACCGATGGCACCATCGACCTCGTCGGCACCGAGGAGGACTCGCCGGGGGTCTGGTTCCAGCAGATGACCGAACCGCGGACTCAGCGCAACCGCATCCATGTCGACGTCTACGTTCGGCAACAACAGGCCGAGGAACGTGTCGCGGCCGTCATTGCCGCGGGCGGCCACCTCGTGACCGACAGACATGCGCCGAGCTGGTGGGTGCTCGCCGATGCCGAGGGCAACGAGTTGTGTGTCTGCGTCTGACGACCGCAATCTCTCGCAACGCTGCTCAGGCGTAGGCCAACAGCGCATCCTCGGTGATCGCGATCAGCACCGGACCAGCTCGTTCTATGCGGACCAGCCCAGCTTGGCTGTCCCCTGGAGAGCGCCCCTGATCGGCGATCACCGATCGGTCCAGTTCCTGACCGGTCGACGCATCTCGGGTGACGTAGTCCCCGCCCTCGGGTACGACGACGCCGAGGTCACTCAGAGCGGGTAACCCCGCTGCCGCCACACTCCACAGGAGCGTCCCGCTGGCCGGGTCGATGCCGTAGAGCCGCTCGGCGAGATACACCAACGGAACTCCGCCCCTGCCCGACGTCTCAGCGAACAGAGTGGCGGCTGACGCCGCTGACTCCTGTGATTCGGCGGACTCAACGGCACTGTCCACTGTGGACAGCAGCGAGCCATTCCGAGCGTTGAGAATTATGAGTTGCTGCCCGACAAGAAGACTCACGACTCCGTCGACGCCAAGCACCGTGACGTCATCCGCAGGGGGCGGCGGCACGCGCCACTGCTGATCCCCGCTGTAGAGGTCGAACTGCGCCAACCATGCCGTCCCGGTGGTACAGCTT
>JACCTM010000365.1 GCA_013812385.1 Geodermatophilaceae bacterium
CGTTCGGCGTCCCCGACCGTCGCGAACCAGGCCTCCGGCTCGGTCTGCTCGAACCACTGGCCTTCTGGCTGGTGGAACTTCATTGAGTTGGCGTTGCCCTTGATAGGGAACCCCTCCGGCGCGGAACCGTCGGCGGTGGGCCCGGAACTACCAGGACCGTAGGGCTCCTCGTCGTCCTCTAGGTCCTCGTCCTCGTTCTCGTCGACGTCTGAGTCGTCTGAGTCGTCTGCATCCGAGGAGTCGTTGTCGGAAACCCTGAGGTCGTCGTCCTCGTCGAGGTCATCATCGAGGTCGGTGTCCACCACGGCGGCGCCACGCCGCCGGGAGAAGCGCGTGCCGCGAGCCCGTTCGGCTTCACCGACCGCCTCCTGGGCGACCGTGAGTGCCTCGACCAGTTCGATGATGGCCATCGGGGCGTTGTCGCCCTTTCGGGCACCGATCTTGATGATGCGCGTGTACCCACCCGGACGCTCGGCATAGCGAGGCGCGATCTCGGCGAAGAGATGATGCACGATCTCCTTGTCGCGGATCGTCTTCATCACCATGCGGCGAGAGTGCAGGTCCTCGCGCTTGGCGATCGTGACCAAACGCTCGGCGTACGGGCGCAGCCGCTTGGCTCTGGACTCGGTGGTCCGGATCCGGCCGTGCTCGAACAGCGCCGTGGCGAGGTTGGCCAGCATCAACCGCTGGTGGGCCGATGAGCCACCCATCCGGCGACCCTTGGTGGGCGTAGGCATCTGATCTCCTCTCAGAGTTCTTCGGTCTCGGCGTAATCGGTGTCGTCGACAGCCGCTGCCGGTGCCTGGCCTTCCGGAATGCCCGCGCCGCTGCCGCTGAACTGGCCGCCGAAGGTTTCGTCGTAGTCCGAGCCGAAGGTCTCGACACCGCCGCCGCTGAAGCCGGCCGGCGAGTCCTTGAGCGCCAAGCCCATGGCAGCGAGCTTGAGCTTGACCTCGTCGATCGACTTCTGCCCGAAGTTGCGGATGTCGAGCAGGTCGGCCTCGCTACGGGTCACGAGCTCACCCACGGTGTGGATGCCCTCGCGCTTGAGGCAGTTGTACGAGCGAACGGTCAGGTCCATGTCCTCGATCGGCATGGAGAAGTTCGCGATGTCGGCGGCCTCGGACGGCGATGGGCCGACCTCGATGCCCTCGGCTTCGAAGTTCAGCTCACGCAGCAGGCCGAACAATTCGACGAGCGTCGCGCCGGAGGAGGCCATCGCATCGCGGGGGGCCATCGACGGCTTGGTCTCGACGTCGACGACGAGCCGGTCGAAGTCGGTGCGCTGCTCGACGCGGGTGGCCTCGACGTTGTAGGTGACCTTGAGGACCGGGGAGTAGATGGAGTCGATCGGGATCCGCCCGATCTCCTGACCGCTGGCCTTGTTCTGGGTGGCCGGGACATACCCGCGGCCACGCTCGACGACGAGTTCGACCTCGAGCTTGCCCTTCTTGTTGATCGTCGCGATGTGCAACTCGGGGTTGTGCACCTCGACACCGGCTGGAGCGGCGATGTCGGCGGCGGTCACGTCTCCGGGCCCCTGCTTGCGCAGGTACATCGTGACCGGCTCGTCCAGGTCGCTGCTGACCACGAGGCCCTTGAGGTTCAGGATCATCTCGGTGACGTCTTCCTTGACACCGGGGACGGTCGTGAATTCGTGCAGTACGCCGTCGATCCGGATGCTGGTGACGGCCGCACCTGGGATGGAGGAGAGCAGGGTACGGCGAAGGGAATTGCCGAGCGTGTAGCCGAAGCCGGGCTCGAGCGGCTCGATCGAGAACCGGGAACGGAACTCGTCGACGGTTTCTTCGCTGACGGTGGGGCGCTGGGTGATGAGCACTGTGGTTCTCCTTCTCAGGACTCGGGCGACCGCAATATGACGCCGCGAGTGGTGCGGTCGTGCTCCGCTCCCGGGCTTCTGTCTACCCGGGATGCGGGTGAGCACTACTTGGAGTAGAGCTCGACGATCAGCTGCTCTTGGACCTGGGTGTCGATGTTGGCCCGCAGCGGCAGGGAGTGGACCAGGATCTTGAACTGAGAGCTGATGACCTCGAGCCACGCCGGGATCGGGCGGCTGCCCGCATTGGCCTGCGCGATGACGAACGGCGTCATGTCGTGCGACTTCTCGCGAACCTCAATGATGTCGTTGACGCTCACCCGGTAGGACGGGATGTCGATCTTCGAGCCGTTGACCAGGAAGTGCCCGTGCCGGACCAGCTGGCGGGCCATGTCGCGCGACATGGCAAAGCCGGCGCGGTAGACCACGTTGTCCAGCCTGGTCTCGAGGATCTGCAGCAGGTTCTCACCGGTCTTGCCGCTCTTGCGGTTGGCCTCGGCGTAGTAGCCACGGAACTGCTTTTCCAGGATCCCGTACACCCGACGGGTCTTCTGCTTCTCGCGCAACTGCAGCAGGTACTCGCTGTCCTTGCTGCGCCCGCGTCCGTGCTCACCCGGCGGGTACGGGCGGATCTCGATCGGGCACTTCGGGCCTTCGCACTTGCTGCCCTTGAGGAAGAGCTTGACCTTCTCCCGGCGGCACAGGCGGCAATCCGCCCCGGTGTAACGAGCCATGCTAGTTCTCTCCCTCGCCGGCCAACGTGTGGCGCTGCTTGGTCATCGCGTAACGCCCTAAACCCTGCGCCGCTTTTTGGGCCGGCAGCCGTTGTGCGGCTGCGGCGTCACGTCTGAAATGGAGCCCACCTCCAGGCCGGCGGCCTGCAATGAGCGGATTGCGGTCTCCCGGCCGGAACCGGGGCCCTTCACGAAGACATCGACCTTGCGCATGCCGTGCTCCTGCGACTGACGCGCCGCACTCTCGGCGGCCATCTGCGCGGCGAACGGCGTGGACTTACGCGAGCCCTTGAACCCGACCTGACCCGAGGACGACCAAGCGATCACGTTGCCGTTGGGATCGGTGATCGTGACGATCGTGTTGTTGAAGGTGCTCTTGATGTGCGCCGCGCCGTGCGCGATGTTCTTCTTTTCCTTGCGGCGCACCTTCTTGGCACCCGCGCGAGCCTTGGGAGGCATGTATCTCCAGAGTCTTTGCGTAGTCAGTCAGTTGTGCAGCTGTCGGCCACCAGGATTTAGGCAGGGCTCCTACCGAGCCTTCTTCTTGCCGGCCATTGTCTTCTTGGGTCCCTTGCGAGTACGGGCGTTTGTCTTGGTGCGCTGGCCACGTACGGGCAGACCGCGGCGGTGCCGGATGCCCTGATAGCAACCGATCTCGACCTTGCGACGAATGTCGCCGGCTACCTCGCGACGCAGGTCACCCTCGACTCGGAAGTGCTCGTCGATGTAGTCGCGGAGCTTGATCAGGTCTTCTTCGGACAAATCCTTGGCGCGCTGGTTGCCATCGACCCCGGTGGCCGCGAGGGCCTGCTGGGACCGGGTCCTACCGACGCCGAAGATGTAGGTGAGTGCGATCTCGAGCCGCTTCTCGCGGGGAAGATCGACGCCTGCCAGACGTGCCATGTGTGTGGGGTCTCCTGATGGAAGCGACTAGTTCGAACTGATCTGCGCTGCTGACATCAGCCCTGGCGCTGCTTGTGCCGGGCGTTGTCGCAGATAACCATGACTCGCCCGTTGCGGCGGATCACTTTGCACTTCTCGCAGATCTTCTTGACTGAGGGCTGCACCTTCACGGCGGTCGTTTCCTTTACTTGTACCGGTAGACGATGCGGCCACGAGTGAGGTCGTAGGGCGAAAGCTCCACGACGACCCGGTCTTCGGGCAGGATCCGGATGTAGTGCTGACGCATTTTTCCGGAGATGTGGGCGAGAACCTTGTGCCCGTTTTCCAACTCCACCCGGAACATCGCGTTGGGCAGTGGTTCGACGACTCGGCCTTCGACCTCGATGGCCCCGTCCTTCTTTGCCATAGCTCCGCGATCCTCCTTACCGGTGGTGG
>JACCTM010000370.1 GCA_013812385.1 Geodermatophilaceae bacterium
CCGGATCGAGGGCGTGGTCGTCAATCCGAATGCTGCCTACACAGTCGTCGCGAACTCGTTCCTGACCGCTGGCGGCGACGGCTTCGTCGCCTTCACCACCGGCTCGACTCCGGTGACCGGCTCGCACACCGGTGAGCTGTCGGCCCTTGCCGGCTTCCTGCTGCTCTCCGGTGCCTGTGTCGTCGGGCGCCGCCGGCGCCGCGGCGTCATGCTGACTGACTGACCGGGTCGGCTGACTGATTCTGGCTGTCACCGACGGACCGGCTTGGCCGCCGGCGACCGGGATCGGTTCCCTTCCGGGGACTGACCCGATCGCTGCGGTCCGGCAGGTCCTCGACGCGCTGCCCGAGGGGCCGCATCTGCCCGAGCTGCCCGAGCGCGGGCCGGGCGCGGATCTGATCGGGCGGGGTGCCGGGCTGCTGCTCGACCTGCCGGTGGACCTGCAGCCAAGCGGGTGGCGGTTCGTACCTCGGCCGGGGATGGACGCCGGGCGTACGCGTGACCTCTGGGCGCGCGACCTGGACGCGCTGGCCGCAACGGCCGGGGAGTATCGAGGCTGGTTCAAGATCCAGGTTGCCGGTCCGTGGACTCTTGCGGCCGGCGTGGAACTGCACCGAGGGGACAAGGCCGTCGCCGACTCGGGGGCGACCAGGGACATCGCGCAATCACTGGCCGCTGGTCTGGCCGCGCACCTGGCCGAAGTCCTCCGGGCGATGCCGGGCGCTGACCTGGTCGTGCAACTGGACGAGCCGAGCCTGCCGGCTGTGCTTCGCGGCGGTGTGAAGACGGCCAGCGGCTTCGGCCAGCTCGACGCGATCGAGGAAGCGGTCGTCGAGGCTGGCCTGCGCACGGTGCTGGAGGCCGCGGGTGGCGCGCCGACGATCGTGCACTGCTGCGCGGTCGATGTACCGATCGAACTGCTGCGCCGCACCGGATCGACCGCTCTGAGCCTGGATCTGAACCTGGCCGCTGATCAGGACGAGATGGGCGTGGCGATCGAGGCGGGAACGGGTCTGCTGCTCGGTGTGCTGCCTGGTACCGATTCCGCGTTGCCAACCCCGCGAGGCACTGCCGACCGGTTGCGGTCATGGTGGCGCCGGCTGGGCTTCGATTCGGAGGACCTGCCCGGTGCGGTCACCCTGACCCCGACCTGTGGGCTAGCCGGTGCGAGTCCGGCCTACGCAGTCGCCTGCATGACCCATCTGCAGGCCGCCGGGCGAGAACTGGCCGCCGGCTGAGGTTGCCTGTGTGCGGCCGCAAGCCTGGACCTACGGGCGGTCGTACCGGACGGATAACGTTTGTCCGTGTCTACTCCCGAGGGTGCGGTGATCCCGCCCAGCGACCAGATTCCGGCTGAGATCCGGGCGGGTCACGCGGACCTCGTCCGGGAGTTGGACGAGCACCTTTTCCGCTATCACGTGACGGATTCGCCCACGATCAGTGACGGGGAGTACGACGCCCTGATGGGGCAGTTACGCCGAGTCGAGGATGCCCACCCTGGCCTGGTCACCCCGGACTCACCGACCCAGAAGGTGGGTGCGGTCTACTCCACCCTGTTCACACCGGTCGAGCACCTGGAGCGGATGCAGAGCCTTGACAACGCTTTCACCGAGAATGAACTCGCCTCCTGGGCAGCGCGCACCGAGCGCGAGGGTGCGACCGACCCCACGTATCTCTGCGAACTCAAGATCGACGGGCTCGCGATCGCGCTGGTCTATGAGAACGGCCGCTTGATCCGGGCCGCGACCCGTGGGGACGGTCGTACAGGCGAGGACGTCACCGCCAACGTCAAGACCTTGGACAACGTGCCGAGCATCCTGACAGGCGACAACATCCCGGAACTGGTCGAGGTTCGCGGCGAGGTCTACTTCCCGGTCGAGGGCTTCCGGACGCTGAACGAGGGCCTGGTCGCGGCCGACAAGGCACCGTTTGCTAATCCACGCAATGCCGCGGCCGGTTCACTGCGGCAGAAGGACCCGAAGATCACCGCCGGACGCCCCTTGCGGTTGCTGCTGCACGGCGTCGGGGCCCGACGGGGCTTCGAGTTCACGCGGCAATCGGAGTCCTACGAAGTGTTGAAGTCCTGGGGACTGCCCACGAGTGACCGGTACGAGACGTTTTGCGACCTTGCCGGCGTGCACGACTACCTCCGGCGCTACGGGGAGGACCGACACAGCGTCGAGCACGAGATCGACGGTGTCGTCGTGAAGATCGACGAGATCTCGCTGCAGCGACGACTGGGGTCGACAAGTCGCGCGCCACGGTGGGCGATCGCGTTCAAATACCCCCCCGAGGAGGTCAACACCAAACTCCTCGACATCCGGGTCAACGTCGGGCGGACCGGGCGGGTCACGCCGTACGGCGTCATGGAGCCGGTGCTGATCGCTGGGTCCACGGTCAGCATGGCCACTCTGCACAACGCCGCCGAGGTGCAGCGCAAGGGCGTGCTGATCGGCGACACCGTGGTGCTGCGCAAGGCCGGGGACGTGATCCCCGAGATCCTCGGTCCGGTTGTGGCGCTACGGGACGGTTCGGAGCGGTCTTTCGAGATGCCGAGCCATTGTCCCGAGTGCGGAACCAAGCTCGCGCCCCAGAAGGCCGGTGATGCCGACATCCGCTGCCCCAATGCTCGGTCGTGTCCGGCCCAACTGCGAGAACGGATCTTCCATGTGGCCGGCCGTGGGGCCTTGGACATCGAGGTGCTGGGATACGAGGCCGCCGTGGCGTTGCTGGAGGCCGGTCTGGTCAAGGACGAGGGCGACATCTTCGGACTGGACGAGAAGCAGTTGATCCGCTGTCCGTTGTTCACCAAGAAGGACGGCACGCTCTCGGCGAACGGGGGCAAACTCCTGGCCAACCTGGACACGGCCAAGGATCGTCCGCTGTGGCGGGTTCTGGTCGGCCTGTCGATCCGTCACGTGGGCCCGACCGCTGCTGCGGCACTGGCCCGGGAGTTCGGCTCGATCGAGGCCATTGCCACGGCATCGGAGGCAGAGTCGGCCGCAGCCGACGGTGTCGGACCGACCATCGCCCAGGCAGTCGTGGAGTGGTTCGCCGTCGACTGGCACCGTGCGGTCGTGGAGAAGTGGCGCGCGGCCGGCGTGCGGATGGCCGAGGAACGCACCGAAGAAGGTCCGCGCCTACTCGACGGTGTGACGGTGGTGGTCACCGGATCTCTGGAGAACTACAGCAGGGACTCAGCGACCGAGGCCGTACAAACGTTGGGGGGCAAGGTGACCGGATCGGTGTCGAAGAAGACGGACTTCGTCGTTGCCGGAGACAATCCGGGCGGTTCGAAGTACGACAGGGCGATCGCGCTCAAGCTCCCGATTCTGGACGAGGCCGGATTTCAGGTCCTGCTCGATCAGGGTCCTGGCGCTGCCGCCGAGGTCGCCACCGCCAGTCCAGCTTGAGCCGGGCTTGCTTGCTCAGGCCTCGACGGTCGCGACCGTGGCCGCGATGCCGACGAGATGGGCCAGGCGCAGAAGTTCCGAACGCAAGAACGGCGGTCCGCCGGCACGGCCGACCAGCACGACCTGGCAAGGATCGCCCATCGGCGCTCCCATCATCTCCGTGCCGAGCGAGGAGAAGATCGTCGGAACATCGTCAGCTTCGGAATCGAGCAGCGTCGGCGTCGGCATGGGGCACCAGGGCAAGGACTCGATCTCGTCCTCCACGATCTCCGGGGCAGCGGCACTGGCGGCGATCACCGTCGGGTCGCGCCCGTACGGCGGTGGGCAGCCGACCAGCAGCGCCCAGCTGGCTCGGAAGATCCGGGGAAGTTCGTCGGCCAGTAACTGCGCGACACCAGTCCCTGATCCGGCCAAAGCCTCCACGAGGGCCAGTTCTCGATGGGTGTCGAGCGTTCCGGAAAACGGCCGGAGCGACTCGACGGACACCCCCTCTACGGACCGGGCGGCGGTGATCAGCCCGTCGGGCAGCCGCTCGGGAGGCAACTCGACCACGATGTCGTCGATGGCTTCTCCGCCGGCGCGCTGAACGACGTCGATGCTGACTATGTCCGCGCCGGCGGCACCCAGCGACGTCGCCAGGGCACCCAGCATGCCTGGGCGATCCGGTACGACGACGCGCAGCAGATAGGACATGGCACGGGCAACACTGCCAGACGAATGGTCATGGATGCGCTGACGTGGCGTTATTCGCGCTACAGCCCGCCGCCGCTGGCCCTCGGATGCCGCGATGCCGGCTTGGTGCCGCTTCTATAAACTTCTGTCGAACCGGCTGCCCACGGACGAACATCCGTGGCCGGCCGTCCGTCCACGCTCGAGGAGCTCTCCCTGCATGACCGCCACTGCATGACCGCCATCTCTCGCGATGACGTTGCACATCTGGCCCACCTTGCCCGGCTGGCGGTCACCGAGCAGGAACTCGACCTCTTCGCGGGACAGCTCGACGTCATCCTCGCCTCGGTCGCGCATGTCGCCGACGTCGCCGCCGACGACATTCCGCCGACGACACATGCTGTCCCATTGACCAACATCACCCGCCCGGACGTCATAGGCCCGTCCCTGCATCCCCAAGATGTCCTCGCAGCTGCACCCGCTGCTGAGGGCGGGCGGTTTCGGGTGCCTCGCATCCTGAACGAGCCGGCATGACCGGCGGCTCAGCATCGTTCACCTCCGCTTCGGCGGTCGAGATCGCTGCGCTGATCGGCGCTGGTGAGGCCAGTGCCGTCGAGGTGACTCAGGCCCACCTGGACCGCATCGAGTCCGAAGACGGTGCGCTGCACGCCTTTCTTCGAGTGGACACCGACGGTGCGCTGTCTGCTGCTCAGGCGGTCGACGACCGGCGCGCGGCGGGGGAGCCGTTGGGGCCACTGGCCGGTGTCCCGCTGGCTCTCAAGGACGTGGTGGTCACCAAGGGGCTGGAGACGACCAGCGGGTCCAGGATCCTGGTCGGCTGGATACCGCCGTACGACGCGACGATCACGACCCGGATCAAAGCGGCCGGGATCGTGATTCTCGGCAAGACCAACATGGACGAGTTCGCGATGGGTTCCTCCACGGAGAATTCCGGCTTCGGCCCGTCGCACAACCCGTGGGATCTCGACCGCATCCCAGGCGGGTCGTCGGGCGGGTCCAGTGCGGCGGTGGCCGGGTGCCTGGCACCGTTGGGCATCGGCACGGACACCGGTGGGTCCATCCGCCAGCCTGCCGCAGTCACCGGCCTGGTCGGGCACAAACCGACCTACGGCGGAGTCAGCCGGTACGGCCTGATCGCGTTCTCCTCCAGCCTGGATCAGGCCGGGCCGTTCGGCCGTACGGTCCTTGACACGGCGTTGTTGCACGAGGCGATCGCCGGACACGACCCGGCCGACTCGACCTCCATCCCGATGCCGGTCCCGGCCGTGGTCGCCGCGGCATGCGAGGGTGCCGGTGGTGACCTGAGCGGCTTGCGGATCGGGGTCGTCCGGGAATTGGGCGGCCAGGGGTTCACCGACGGGTACGAGCCGGGGGTCCTGTCCAGTGTGGCTGCCGCCATCGACGTGCTGGCCGGGCTGGGCGCGGAGATCGTCGAAGTGTCCTGTCCGCACTTCGGGTACGCACTGGCCGCCTACTACCTGATCGCGCCCAGTGAGGCGTCTTCCAACCTGGCTCGCTTCGACGCCGTCCGGTATGGCCTGCGCGTGGGTGATGACGGGGTACGCGGCCTCGATGAGGTGATGGCCCTGACTCGTCAGGCTGGTTTCGGTGCAGAAGTCAAGCGGCGCATCATGATCGGGACATATGCCCTGTCGAGTGGCTACTACGAGGCGTACTACGGGCAGGCGCAGAAGGTTCGTACCCTCATCAGTCGAGACTTCGCCGCAGCATTCGAGAGCGCCGACGTGCTGGTCTCGCCGAGCACACCGACGGTTGCCTTCCCGCTGGGGGCACGCACCGATGACCCGCTCGCGATGTACGCCGCGGACCTGTGCACGTTGCCGGCCAGTTTGGCCGGCACCCCGGCCATTTCGGTGCCGTCCGGATTGTCCGAGGGCCTGCCGGTCGGGTTGCAGATCATGGCGCCAGCCTTGGCCGACGATCGCTGCTACCGGGTTGCCGCCGCCGTCGAATCCGCTCTGGACTCCGACCGCGGACATCCCCTGCTGCACGAGCTGCCGAGCCGATCATGAAGCCCGCCGCCGTCATGAGAATCGCGTACGCTCTGGCCGCCTTTGTCCTGCTGCTGGGGGTGGTCCTGTTCCTGACCACCGACCAGACGGTGTTCCTGATCTTCGCTGTCGTCGGAGCGCTGACCGGGCTCGCCGGTTATCTGAGCACCCGCGGCTCCTCTACTGGCACCGGATCGACGTAGAGTGATCCGCACATCACAGGTTGACGAGTCGGGGAGGGACGCGTATGACGACCCAATGGGCCGGGTTCGATCCCCGAACCCAGGCCGCAGCTCAGGTTCGCCCTTCGGTACGCACTCTGCCTCCGCTGCCGCCCCTGCCTCCGCTTCCGGCCCCGTCCGCGACGCCCCCACCGCAGCTGCGATTCCAACCAGAACCTCCGACGCCCCGGGAACTGCTCGTTCAGCGGATGGTCGGGGCTGCGTTGATGCTGGTGCTGCTGTCGATCACCGGATTCCTGTGGAACCTCGACTGGCTCTTCCGGGTGCTGTTCACGGTGTACACGGGGCTGGTGGGGTATTGGTTCTGGGATCTGTTCGTCCGACATCCTCGGGTCTGAGCACCACTGCGGACGTGCCCGCCCAAGCCGGCCTGGAGGAGCTGTGACGGCCACCGCTGAGATCACCGTCACTGACGTCGTTGCCAGGTACGTCCCGGTGATCGGCTTGGAGACCCACGTCGAACTCGGAACGCTGTCGAAGATGTTCTGTGGTTGTCCTACCGAGTTCGGCGCCGAGCCCAACACCCAGACCTGCCCGGTGTGTCTCGGCCTGCCCGGTGCTCTGCCGGTAGTCAACGTAAAGTCCATCGAGTCCACGATCCGGATCGGACTGGCGCTGAACTGCACGATCGCTTCGTGGTGTCGGTTCGCCCGGAAGAACTACTTCTACCCGGATATGCCCAAGGACTTCCAGATCAGTCAGTACGACGAGCCGTTGTGCACCGACGGCTACCTCGACGTCATGGTCGACGGCGAACCCTTCCGAGTCGAGATCGAACGGGTACACCTCGAGGAGGACACCGGCAAGAGCTTGCATGTCGGAGGAGCCACCGGCCGGATCCATGGGGCCGACCACTCGCTGGTCGACTACAACAGAGCCGGTATCCCGCTGGTCGAAATCGTCACCAAGCCGATCGCCGGGACCGGCGTACGGGCGCCAGCCGTGGCGCGCGCGTACGTGACCGAACTGCGCGAACTGCTCCGCGGGCTCAACGTCTCCGACGTACGGATGGAGCAGGGCTCGATGCGCTGTGACGTCAACACGTCGTTGGCCCCCAAAGGTGCTGCGGCCTGGGGCACGCGCACCGAGACGAAGAACGTCAACTCGCTGCGGTCGGTGGAACGTGCGGTCCGCTCGGAGATGATCCGCCAGTCCCAGGTGCTCGACGACGGCGGCCGGATCGTCCAGGAGACTCGGCACTTCCACGAAGACAGCTCCTCGACCACGTCGGGTCGCAGCAAGGAAGAGGCCACCGACTATCGGTACTTCCCCGAGCCCGATCTTGTCCCGGTGGCGCCGGACCCGGCCTGGGTCGAGCAGTTGCGGGCGGCGCTCCCTGACGCGCCATCGGTCCTGCGGAGTCGCCGGCAGGCCGAGCTTGGTCTGTCCGACGACGAGATGTCCTGGTTGGCCAACACCGGTGCGCTGCAGTTGTTCGCGGAGACGGTCGCGGCCGGTGCGTCGGCTGCCGATGCCCGCAAGTGGTGGCTCGGGGATCTGACCCGCCGTGCCAACGCAGAGGACATCGAACTGGCCGAGTTGGCGATCACACCGGCGCAGGTCGCGTCCCTGGTGGGGTTGGTTGCAGACGGACGAATCAATGACCGGCTGGCCCGGCAGGTTCTGGACGGCGTGCTCGCGGGGGAGGGCGATCCGGAACAGGTTGTCGCCGCTCGGGGCTTGGCCGTGCTCAGCGACACCGCGGCGCTGGATGCCGCCGTGGACGCAGCAATTGCCGACAACCCCGATATCGTCGCCAAGATCCAGAGTGGAAAGGTCGCGGCCGTAGGTGTGCTGCTCGGCTCGGTCATGAAGGCCACCCGCGGCCAGGCCGACGCCGCGTCGGTCAGGGCCATGATCGCCCAACGACTCGGCGTCGAACTATGACAGCTGCGGCACTGCGGCGACCGTCCTACTCTTCCGGTGCCGGAGGACCGGCGAGCATCTCCTCATAGCCCAGATCAAGCTGCTGGAGCAGCACCGTGAGGATGTCGCCTGCGACAGTCCCATCTACCGCCGAGGCCAATTCGCCGGTTGCGGAATCCGATGCAGTCGAGAGTTCGTAGATGCTTCGAATCTGGCCATCCTCGTCGACGAGGTCAGCGCCGAGCGCCGAGCCGTCGAGTTGCCCGGCGTCGATCAGAGCCTGCGTGAGTCCTGCGACGACCTGGTACTGACGCTCGGCGCCATCCAACATATAGCCTGGAGTATCGACGCCGAGCTGCTCCTCGACCGCGCCTGACAACAGGGCCTCGCCGACCCCGAGCACGGCTTTGGCGGCAGGGTGGGGCACGGCCGCGGATACGGCACCGATCGCGTCGGCGCTGAACTCCTCCATCCTGCGAACGTCCTCCAGGGGGTCGGTCTCCGCCGCAACGATTCCGGCGTCTACGAGGGCGAAGAGCTGACCAATCTCGCGCCCGACTTCATACGGTGCCGCCCCCGCGGGAACTTGGGACAGCACGTCCGCTGTGTGGTCCTGCAGCGACGCGTAGAGAGTCTCGGCCGCCATGGGATCGGTGGCGACCAGGGTGGAAAATCTCAATCGCTCATCGGCGGTGGCGTAGAACGCCGGTGGTGGGCCGTCACGAGGCGGAGACAGCGGACTACCGAACTCATCGAAGTAGGTAGCCATGAGGCCGCCGAGTTCTTGTGAGATCAGCGGATTCACCTGGCCAAGGGCGCTGTCCTGCGGGTCACCACCGCCGACCCGATCCATGAGCCTCTCGTATGTTTCCGGGTCCGAGGTCAGGTGGGCCACCAGGTCTGACATGCCTCGTGTGGCACGCTCCTGCTCGGCCGCGGTGCCGTCGTGGTTGTCGGTGAGCACTTTGGTGATGCCGGCGGCCGCCTGTCCGTCATCTGACCAGGCGAAGCTGTAGATGTCCGCGAAGAACGTCACTGGGTCGTACTCGCCGGGCATGTCCTCGTCAAGGATCAAGTCATAGCTGGCCTCGTCATTTCGAGCTATAACGCTCAGGAACGACCGCCCGGTCGAGTCCACTTCCGCCACAATGCCTTCCGCGATGTCCTCGGTGAAGAGGAAGCCGGCATCGTTACCGATCTGGGCGAGATTCTGGGTCGCCATCGCGAGCTGGTGGCTCAGTCCGGTGCCCGCTTCGACGGACGAGGATTCGAGAAAGGCCCCTAAGTCGACCAACGTTTCGAAGTCGCTGCCGCCCCCGATCGCCGGTGGACTCGTCGGTGATGTCGGCGGCCCGATGTAGGCCTCGTTGCCGTCGAGTACATCGCGGACCCAAGTCGGCAGCCGTGCGTACCCGCCGCCGCCTGTTCCGCTGCGCGAAAGAACGAGCATGCCATTCGCTGAAGCCGCCGTCAGGGCGGTGACGAGTGCGGGGTCCAGCTCCGGGCTCACACTGGGCGTACGGGTCGATGGACCGTCGGTAGGGCCGCCGGAAGCCGGATCGCTCCTCATGTACTCGAACGAGTTCCGGGTCAGGAATCCCGGTACCTCGGTGATGCGTTTTCCCACCCCTGCATAGAAAGCTTCTAGGAAGGCAATCTCCTCGGCAGTGAGTTCGAATCCGTAGCCGGCACGCTGCACGATCAGCGCGACTGCGGTAACGGCATTCACAAGGACCTGCGGACTCGCTAGGCCGTTCAGCGCCGCGATCACGTTTCCGGCGGCCGCCTCCCCGTCGTATGCTCCGGTGACCGGTGTTGTGCCCAATTCGGGCCACATCGTCATGCCACCCCAGCCGAGGTAGGCCGTGATCAGCGCCAGATTCGGCGCGGTCGGTCCCTCACGGAACATTCGGGCTTTTTCAGTGACCTGAACCTGGAACTGCTCCCACAATCGCTGCCCTTCGGCGATGTACAGCTGGAGTTCCGCCTGGCGCGCTGCGCTGATCGCCAGGCGCCGTTGGTCGTACATGCGCTCGGCCATCTCAGGCTCGGCATTGGCAAGTCCAACTGGTGGTGGGACGCCAAAGTCGGTCTCTTCGGCGGCCTTCCAACGGGCGATCAGGCCGTCGCGCGCGAGGACAAAGTCTTCGACATCGTTGGCCCAGGCGCTACTCACGCCATACCCATACTCGGTGGCCTCGACCGCAGCTTCCAATAAACCGGCGTTTGCCCCGATCTGCGCGGCGACCGCGGTGGAGATGACCTCGGAAAAGGACGATGCGACCTTGCCGAGCACAAAATCCACATTGCCCCCGTGCCCGAGCAACGTGCCGCTGATCGAGCGCAATGCCTCGGCACTCCACCGAATTTTGACGGGGTCGGCGTTGGTGTCGGTCGGATCGAAGTCGAAATCGGTCATCGAAATCCCCTCGCACGGGCGGCCCAGCTCATGGAGGGACGGTAGGTCGGCCGGCATCCCGCGGCGGGCGTTGTCCACAGGCTCGCCAGCGCATCAGCCGAGGGTGTGGATGACAGGCCGGTCGAGGCGCTCCGCGCTTAGAGTCGGCGAAGTGGCGGGCTCGAGGAAGGGAACACATGTGTGACGAGGACGGACTCGGTGTCGACACGTGCGGTGCCGATCAGGCAGGGGTCGAGGCCGCAACTTTGGCCGAGCGCTACACCTCGATAGGCACGGACTTCCAGCTCGGAATGACACACCTGAGGGAGGCCAGCACCCTGGAGATGGCGGTGATGACCGGCGCCATGGATTACGCGGCCACTGTCATCGAACACTTGACCCGGCTACAGGAATTCACCGGCGCCCTCGGCGAGAGCGCGCAGCAGGCGGCTGCCGCGGCTCGGCAGGCCGACTATCAGATCGGTACAGGCTTGGGGAGCGTCTACGCGGCCTGAAAGGGTCGGCCTGTGGAGTCAGGAGGTGCCCCCACCGCCGCCGCCGATCGGGGGCGACAGGATGCGCAGCACCCGATCGTCGTCCTCGGTCGGCGTCCCGACGCCGTCCCGGTTGCTGGTCGTCGCCCACAGCGCTCCCTCGGCGTCGAAGACGAGCGTGCGCAGTCGGCCGTACGTGGACGTCAAGAACTCCTGCAGCTCACCGAGTGCGGCGTACTGCGCGTCCAGCTGACTCACGTAGATGCGCTGACCATCGAGCGCCGACAGTGCGATCGAACCGCCGGCCAGAGCGCAGCCACCGAGACCGTCACCCGGGGGGTCGATCTCCAAGATCGGATCGATGGCGCCGGAGTCGGCTCGCGGCCAGCCGTACTCCCCCTCCTCGACCAAGACGTTCACCTCGTCGGGGTCGCCGTCGATCACATCGGTCCCGAACAGTTGCCCATCCGGGCCCAGGCACAGTGCGGTGACGTTGCTGTGGCCGCGGGTGAGGATTGCCTCTGGCCCGGCGGGCTCGCCGAAGATGTCGATTCGCAGCACCTTTCCGGCGAGACTCTGTTCGTCCTCGGCCAGCTCAGGGACGCCGGTGTCTCCCGTTCCGACGTACAGCGCGCCGTCGACGCCAAAGATGAGCGCACCGCCGTTGTGCATGGCGCCCTTGGGAATTCCGGTGAACACCGGGTTGGGGGAACCCCCGATCGGGAACTTCACCACCCGGTTGTCCTCCGGGGTGGTGAGGTAGGCATAGAGCAGCTGATCCTGGTCGTAGGTCGGTGACAGCGCCAGGCCCAGCAGACCACCGTCGCCGGTCACATCCAGGCCGGGCACCACCATGAGCTGCAACGGTGGCGAGGCATCCGGGAAGACCTGCAGAATGCGCCCGGTGTTTCGCTCGCCGACCAGTGCACTGCCGTCTGTGAGCAGGACGAGCCCGGTCGGTAGTGACAACCCGGTCGCTACGACGCTGGAATCCCCGCCCTCACCGTCGGGTCCGGGTTCGCCCGGAGGTACCTGATCGGGGTTTGGACCCTGTGGGGGCGCCACGACCGGTGGCGGTCCCTCTGGCTTGACGACCCAGGCCCCGGCCGGGCTGTAACCACCCGAACAACCGGTCAGCAGCAGAATGCCCAGGGCGCTCACGGCTAGGGCTCGTCTGATCCACGGCGCAGGACCCAAGGCAGTCCAACGAGCACGCCGGCTGGGACAGGTCACCACAGCAGCCTAGGTAAGTGCCCCGTTGCAGGCGTGTGAAGTGTGGCCCGAAGGAGCGGCCACTTTAGGCTGCTGGATCGTGACACTCGAGGTGCTCCTACCCAGCGATCGCGCGGCACAGCTGCTGGCCGATCTTCCTGATCTGCGTTGCCACGTGTATGCGGGAACGGGTGAGGTCACGGACGAGGGGCGCAACTCAACAGTGTGGGTGCCGCCGTTCCTGGCCTCACTGGATGTCGCCGGCGTGCTTGCCCAGCTGCCCCGGCTCGAGGTGATCCAGCTACTCAG
>JACCTM010000427.1 GCA_013812385.1 Geodermatophilaceae bacterium
CGGCGTGCAGGGCGGAGAACTCGTGGTGCGGGAAGGCCAGATCGCTACCGCCGCCCTGGACGTCTATGCCATCGCCGAGGCGGTCGAGGACGATCGCCGAGCACTCGATGTGCCAACCCGGGCGTCCTGGCCCGCGGGGTCCTTCCCAGGACGGCTCGCCCTCCCGAGCGCCCCGCCACAGCAGCGGGTCCAGCCGGTTGCGCTTGCCAGCTCGGTCGGGATCTCCACCCCGCTCTGCCGACAGGCGCAGCATCGCGGCTTCGTCGTATCCGGACTCGTAGCCGAACCGCTGCGCCTGGCTGATGTCCTGATAGATGTCGCCGGTCCCGTCGTCCATGACATAGGCCTGCTCCTCGGTCAGCAGCTTGTCCACCAGCTGCCCGATGGACGAGATGGACTCCACGGCGCCGACATAGTCACGGGGCGGAAGTACGCGCAGGGCCTGCATGTCCTCGCGGAACAGGGCCGTCTCGCGCATCGCCAGGACCATCCAGTCGTCACCGTCGCGCTCGGCTCGTTCCAGCAGCGGGTCGTCGATGTCGGTGACGTTCTCGACAAAGGCCACCTCGTGACCGGCGTCCAACCACAGGCGGTGCACCAGGTCGAAGGCCAGATAGGTCGCCGCATGACCGAGATGGGTCGCGTCGTACGGAGTGATCCCACAGACGTACATCTTGGCCGTCGGTCCCGGCGCCGTCGGGCGTACCTCTTGGGTTGCGGTGTCGTACAACCGCAGCGCCTGTCCGGCCCCGGGTAGGCGTGGAATCGGTGGTGCCGGCCAAGGTCGCATGGGAGCCAGGCTAGTTCGCGAGCAGATAGTATGCGCGCATAGTATTGGCACACGGCCGGACCCGCCGTACGGAGGAGGAACCATGTGGACGTTCGAACATACCGAGACGACGAGTGCGACCCCGGCGCAGCTGTGGGCTCGGTACGCCGACCCGATCACCTGGGCGGAGTGGGACCACGAGATTGCCGTCGTGACAGTGCAAGGACCGATGGCGCCCGGCTCGTGCGGCACTCTCAAGCCGGTCAAGGGCCCACCGACGCGGTTCAGGTTCACCGAGGTCATCCCTGAGGTCGGGTTCACCGACGTCAGCCGATTGCCATTCGCGCGCATGACATTTGCGCACCTGATCGAAGCGATTCCTGGCGGCAGCCGCTTCCTCCACCGGGTCACGATTACCGGCCCGCTGTCGCCGCTCTTCGCCCGGGTCATCGGCACCAAGGTCGCCCACGGACTACCTGTCGCTATGCAGGCCCTGGCCCGATTGGCCGAGTCCAACACCGATGCAATCACGTGACCCGAGCCTCTTCCTCGCCTGCCCTCGGTTCCAAGGTCTCATCTGGCCCACAGGACAGCCCCGGTTTCCTGCTCTGGCGGGTAACTCTGCGGTGGCAACGCCGGATAACGGCCGCCCTGGGACCGCTTGAGCTCACTCATGTGCAGTTCGTGCTGCTGGCCGCCGTGTGGTGGCTCTCTGATCACGCAGACGCGCCATCCGGACTGCCGAGTCAGCGCCAAGTCGCCGACCATGCGGCAGTGGACGTCATGATGACCAGCCAGGTGCTGCGCCTACTGGAAAGGCGCAACCTCGTCACCCGGGCCCTCGATCCGGGCGATGCCCGAGTCAAGCGACTCACGGTCACCGACGCCGGCAGTCGGTTGGCGCAACGAGCGGTCGCTGTGGTCGAGGCGGCCGACGCGGAGTTCTTCAGTACGGTCAGCAAGCCTGAGCAACTCCTCGATGTGCTGCGCCACCTCGCGGATTAGCCGCGAAGCGTCGATGGTTCACTCCCTGGATGTGTGCTGCCCCGAACCCGCAAACCGATCGCGTTACGGTGCAGCGGCGCAGCCGGCAGACCTACGGCATCGCGTTGTGTCTGGCCTCGGCACTGTCGTTCTCGGCCCTCCCGTTCCTGGCCAACGGCGCCTACCGGGCCGGGATGGGACTGACCGAGTTGCTCCTCGTCCGGTTTCTCGTCGCTGCCGCTGCGCTGTGGGTGATCGTGGCGCTGCGTCGCACTGGCCGGCCGCCGCTGCGCCTGGTCGCCATCGGGCTGGCGCTGGGCGCTGTGGGTTACGCGACCCAATCCGCGCTGTACTTCGCCGCTCTCCCGTACAACGGGCCCAGCCTCAACACACTGCTGCTGTACACGTTTCCGGTGGTCGTCTTCGTCGTCCTGCTCGCTCGGGGGAAGGAGCGCGCAACCAGGACTCGGTTGATCGCTCTGGCCCTGGCGCTGGCCGGTGTTGCTGTCGTGCTCCTGGGCACCGGCTCGGGGACCCTGCATCCGGTGGGCGTTGCCCTGGGACTGGGAACCGCCCTGGCCTATGCCGCCTACATCCTGATCGGAGACTCGGTGGACGCCGCGCTCGACCGCATCACGTTGAGCGCGCTGGTTTGCACCGGTGCTGCCGCGACCTACATCCTCGTCAGCATCGCCTCCGGCGGTCCGAGCCTCGATGTCCGGCCGGCCGGATGGTGGTGGGCCGGTGTTCTCGGACTCGTCGCGACCGCGTTCGCGCTCAGCGCATTCTTCGCCGGGATGCGACTGGTCGGTCCAGCTTCAGCATCGATCATCTCGTGCGTCGAGCCGGTGGCGACGGTACTGATCGGAGTGAGCCTGTTCAGCGATCGACTCGGCCCGCTCCAGCTGCTCGGAGCGGTAGCCGTCGTGACCGCGGTCGTGCTCCTGCAGTGGCGCCCGCCGACACGGGTCGCTCAGATTGGCGGCCACGGCAGTGCCGGCCACTCGCCGGAAGGTTCGGGGTGAATGCCGGTGCGCAGCAAGGTCGCCACCCGGGTGCGGGTCTTTCGCACCTCGGTGAGGGTCAGGTGTTCCTCGAGGGCAGCACCGAGGTCGCCGTACAGCTCGTTCGAGAGCAGCTCCAGCATCTCGACCGCCTCCTCGTTCAGTGGCCGGCCGGCCCAGCGCCAGAGCAAAGTGCGTAGTTTCGGGTCGGTGGAGAAGCAGACGCCGTGATCGACGCCGTACACGTGGCCATCAGGCATGGGGATCAGATGCCCACCCTTGCGGTCGGCGTTGTTCACCACCACGTCCAGGACGGCCATTCGGCGCAGCGCCGGGCGATCCGAGCGGGCGAGGTCGAGTAGGTCGACGGTGGGGTCACCGTCCATCCACAGCTGCACCATTCCCGGTCCGAACGGGCCGTCCCGCAGGACCGTCGGGGGCACCACCTGCCAACCGGTGGCTGCCGAGACCAGGTAGGTCGCTACCTCACGACCGGCCAGCGTGCCGTCCGGGAAATCCCACAGCGGACGCTCGCCCGCGATCGGCTTGTACACGCACTCGGCGATCTCGTCGTCGGTGTTGATCTCGGCGAGCAGGGTCACGTTGCTGGCATCCACCAGCCGGCCAGTGACCTCGATGCTGCCGACGGTGAGCAGGTGCAGGGCTTGCGCCTCATCCAGGCAGGGCGCGTCACCGCTGCTCTCACCGCTGTGCAGGCTCAGCGCCGGTAGCCGTTCTGCCGGGGGCAGATATGGCCCTCGGTATCCAATGGCAGGGAGCACAGCGGGCACGGCGGACGTCCGGCGGAGACCACCCGACGAGCGCGCTCCACGAAAGCGCGGGCAGCCACCGGGGTGATCTTGACCCGGAGGGCATCGGGCCCCTCGTCGGCATCGGAGAGGATCTGATCCTCGTCGACCGGCTCGTCGCTGTCCCCGCCGGCGACCGCCTCGACGACCACGGCTGCGCTGTCCGCGTCCCAGGCCAAGCCCATCGCGGCCACGCGGAACTCCTCGTCGACCGGGCTGTGCAGCGGGTCGAGGTCGCTGACGACAGCATCCGGGGGTACGACCGCGCTCTGCCGGTTGGCTATCTCGTCCAGCAGCTCGCTCATCCGTTCGGCCAGGACGCTCACCTGCGTCTTTTCCAAGGCAACGCTGACCGTCCGCGGACCGTCGCTGACCTGCAGATAGAAGGTGCGATCTCCCGGCTGGCCGACTGTCCCGGCGACGAATCGTTGAGGACGGTCGAACACGTACAGCTGCCGACTCATGAACGGGAGTTTACGCGGAAGCGTGGTAGGAATCGCCGCCGCCGACCGCGCCGTCGGCCGCTGCGCGTCGCCTCTTGCGCCGCCCCTTCTTCTGCGGTGCCAGACCGGACAGGTCGCCGCCGATGTCATTGGTCCGCAGAACGAAGGGCCGCGTCGATGTGTAGACGATCACCGATAGGGAGGCTGGTTCGACCATGAGCCGCTGGAACATGTCCAGATGCATGCCAAGAGCATCGGCGAGCACCGCCTTGATCACGTCACCGTGGGTGCAGGCGAGCCAGGTCGCCTCCGGACCGAGCCGGGCATTCCACTCCCGTACGGCCGCAATCGCCCTAGCCGACGTCTGGGCCAGGCCCTCTCCCCCCGGACCGGGGAACACAGCGGCCGAGGGATGCTGCTGGACGACCTTCCACATCGGGTCCTTGGCCAGCGCCTTGAGGGGCTGGCCGGTCCAGTCGCCGTACCGGCATTCGCCGAGCCGGTCGTCGGTGTGCAGCTCGAGCCGGTCACGGCCGGCAGCAATTGCCTGCGCGCTCTCCTGGCAGCGTTGCAGGGGGCTGCTCACCACGGCGGCCAGCGGGACCGCAAGCAGCCGCGATGCGGTGGCAGCCACTTGGGCGCGGCCGGTCTCGTCGAGTGCCACGCCAGGAGTCCAGCCGGCCAGCAGTCCGGCAGCGTTGGCCTCGGTGCGACCGTGTCGCAACAGTAGGAGTGTCGTCATCGTGGCTCGGCCGACCTAGGTGAGAGCACCCACATTGACGCGCAAGTCAGCGCCGAAGACGACAGCTGGCCACAGCAGAACGGCGATGATGAACGACAGGATCTCCGAGACGTTAGTGAATGTGTTGTAGCCGTTGGTCAGTGCCACCACGACTCCGACGGCCAGGTAGATGAGAAAGAACAGGGACACGCCTCTGCGTCGCTTCATGTGCCGGACCCCTTGGATGATGAGTCAGCCGGCTCCGGGTACTCCGCGTCACTCGGCTGGTGGCCGGAGCCTATTGGTAGGACGCTGACGCGTTGGTCGGAGGCTGACCCGCTCGCGGTCACCGCGGGGCCAATCCGCCGGTGGCCAAGAGGATGAAAACCAGGACCCCGAGGCCGATCCGGTAAATCACGAACGGCGTGAACGTGTGGGTGCTGATGTAGCGCATGAAGAACGCGATCACCAGGTAGCCGACGATGCCGGCCACCAGCGTGCCCACGATCGTCTGCGGCCAGGCGGTGTCGCCCTCTGCGCCGATGTCGAAGGCCTCGAAGACTCCGGAGATCAGCACCGCCGGAACGGCCAGGAGGAAGGCATAGCGTGCTGCTTCGGCTCGGGTGTAGCCGAAGAACAGCGCCGCGCTCGTGGTGGCACCCGACCGGGAGACACCGGGGATCAGGGCCAGTGCCTGGGCGAACCCGATCGCCACGCCGTGCTTCGGCGTCAGCCGCGTGAGTTCTCGCTCCCGGGATCCGACCCGGTCGGCGATCGCGAGGACGATGCCGAGCACGATGAGCATCGTGGCCACGATCCGCAGATCACGCAGTGGTCCGGTGATCGTGTCCCGGAAGACGAATCCGAAGAAACCGATCGGGATCGTGCCGACGATGATCAGCCAGCCGATCCTCGCGTCCGGATCAGAGCGGAGTTCTCGGTCGCGCAGCGATCGCACCCAGGTCACGATGATCCGGGCGATGTCTCGGCGGAAGTAGATGAGTACCGCGATCTCCGTGCCGATCTGGCTCACCGCGGTGAAGGCAGCACCGGGATCGTCCCAGCCGGCCAGATCTCCGACGATGCGCAGATGTGCGCTGCTCGAAATTGGCAGGAACTCGGTCAGTCCTTGCACCACGCCGAGAACGATTGCTTCAAACCAGCCCACCGTCAGCCCCGGCCAGACATCTCGAGGGCATCCACCGCGCCGCGCAGTGTGGCCAGGCGCCGCTCGAGACTGCCGTGGTGCACAGCGACCGTCATCGTCGTGACACCCGCATCGGCGTAGGCCGCCATGCCCTCAGCGATCCGCTGGACCGGCCCGAGCAACGCCGTGCTGTCGACGAACTCGAAGGGGACTGCAGCAGCAGCGGCGGCGTAGTCGCGATTGAGGTAATGGTCCTGGATCACTGTGGCCGCCTCATCGAAGCCCATCCGCCGGGCTTGGGCGTTGTAGAAGTTCTGCTTCCGGCTCCCCATTCCGCCCACGTAGAGCGCGCAGTACGGCCGGATCAGGTCGGCAGCTGCCTGCAGGTCGTCGGAGATGCAGATCGGCACGGTGGGTACGACGTCGAAGTCCGACGTGCGTTGGCCTCTGATACGACCAACCTGGATGGCGGCCAGTTGATCCGTGCTGTGCTCAGGGGAGAAGAAGATGGCCAACCATCCGTCGGCGATCTCTCCGGTGAGCTCTAGGTTGTTCGGACCCACAGCCGCGAGGTAGATGGGGATGTCCTCCCGGGTCGGGTGGACAGTGAGGGTCAGCGCCTTGCCCGGGCCATCGGGCAGCGGCAGGACGTAGTGCTCGCCTTCGTAGCTCACCCGACGCCGGCCCAGCGCCAGCCGGACGATCTCCACATACTCCCGGGTACGGCCGAGCGGTTTGTCGAAACGCACGCCGTGCCAACCCTCGGAGACCTGCGGCCCACTGACGCCCAGGCCCATCCGGAAGCGCCCCCCGGACAGCGAGTCCAAGGTCGCCGCTGTCATGGCCGACATGGCTGGCGTTCGGGCCGGGATCTGCATGATCGCCGCACCGACGTCGATCCGCGTGGTCTGCGCGGCCACGTAGGCCAACACGGTGGGCACATCAGATCCGTACGCCTCGGCCGCCCAGACCACGCTGTAGCCCATCACGTCGGCTTCCCGGGCGAGGATCAGGTTGTCCCTGTCGTTGCCTGCACCCCAATAACCGAGGTTGAGTCCGAGACGCACGGGGTGAGACCTTACGGCGACCGCCCTCGGCCGCCGGAATATGGTGCCGGTCATGGAAGCGCGCCGTCTGGGCAGCAGTGGTCTCGTCGTCTCCCGGATGGCTCTGGGCACGATGATGTGGGGCCTGGACGCAGATGAGGATGAAGCGAAGGCGCAGACCCGCGCCTTTCTCGATGCCGGCGGAACCCTGCTCGACACCGCGGATGTCTATGCCGACGGCGACAGCGAGCGGACCATCGGTCGGCTGCTGCGTGGACCGATCTCCCGCGGCGAGATCCTGTTGGCGACCAAGGCAAGTCTGTCGACCGGACCCGGACGGATGGACCGCGGCAACTCCCGCCTGCACCTGCTCAACGCACTCGAGAGTTCCCTGCACCGACTCGGCGTGGACCACATCGATCTCTGGCAACTGCACACCTACGACGACGACACTCCGCTGGAGGAGACGTTGGCCGCTCTCGATCATGCTGTGGACAGCGGCAAGGTGCGCTATGTCGGGATCAGCAACTTCACCGGATGGCAGTCTGCGCAGGCCGCTACCTGGCAACGGGCCTGGCCGGGTCGGGCGCCACTGGTGTCTCACCAGGTCGAGTACTCCGTGCTTCGTCGAGGAATCGAGGCGGAGGTGCTGCCGGCCGCGGAGTCGCTGGGGATGGGCGTTCTGCCGTACTCACCGCTGGCCAAGGGGGTGCTCACCGGCAAGTACCGGCACGCCACACCGTCGGATTCCCGTGGCGCACACCCGGAA
Organism: Geodermatophilaceae bacterium; assembly: GCA_013812385.1. Classification (GTDB taxonomy): domain Bacteria; phylum Actinomycetota; class Actinomycetes; order Mycobacteriales; family Geodermatophilaceae; genus JACCQS01. The sequence goes on from JACCTM010000427.1 coordinate 7,693, forward strand.
TGGGGACAATATATCGATCCGCTGCGGGGCCCAGACGATCAGCGAATCGTGGAGGCGGTGATCACGGCAGCCGACGGACTGGGCACCTCCCCGTTGGCGGTCGCGCTGTCCTGGGTCCGCGACCAGCCCGGCGTCGTGGCGCCGATCGTCGGGGCTCGTACGGTCGCTCAGTTGACCGGGTCACTGGCTGCCGAGGACCTCATCCTGCCTGTCGAGATCCGTCAGGCCCTCGACGACGTTTCCGCCGCACCTCGACCGGACGGCGCAGACTGAGGAGGCACAAACCAAGATCTCCAGGCACAGTTGGTGGTGATGCGATCCCACCCGCGACGCCTGAGCGTTCTCGTCGTCGCCTCGGTATGCCTGATCTGGCTCTCCGCCTGCACCGCGGATCCTGAGCCGGAACCACCTGGTGCCGCCGAACCCGCGGAGGCTCCGGAATTGACCGTCGATCCAGTGGGGCAAATCATCGATCTGGCAGCTGATCCGGAAGGCATGGTCTTCGACCCGGTCACCGGCTTGCTCGCCGTCGCCGTACGTGACCCGAATCGGCTGTTGCTGGTGGACGGAGCAACCGGGCAGGTGCAGACCGAGGTAGCGCTACCCGGGCATGCCCGCCACCTGCAACTGGCTGCACCGGGTGGTCCGGTACTTGTCCCTGGGGAGGACTCCAACGCCCTGATCGAGGTTGCCCTGCCCTCGGGCGCGACTACCACTACCGCGGTCGGGGACTACCCGCACGACGCGACCCAGGTCGGCTCGGGCTTGGTGGTGGTCGGTGACGAGATGGGTGGGACCCTGTCGGTCGTCGAGGGCGGCGAGGTGATCCAGACCTTCGATGATCTCACCCAACCGGGTGGTCTGGCACCGGTGGGTGATCTGGTCGGCGTGATCGACGTGGCCGAGTTCTCGCTGTCGGTGTATGACATCGCGGCCGGTGAACGCCTCGGTCGGGTGGCCGCCGGCGATGGGCCGACGCACCTGGTGGCTGACAACCGCGGGCACCTGTTGGTGGCCGACACCCGAGGCGACGCCCTGCTGTCCTTTCGCGCGGACCCGGTCGAGGTGCAGGCCACGTTGCCACTGCCCGGCACCCCGTACGGGTTGGCCTACGACGCAATCGACGATGTCCTCTGGGTGACCCTCACCGCCACCAACGAGGTGGTGGGCTTCGACATGTCCAGCGGCGAACCGCGTGAGCTTGCCCGCTTTCCCACGGTTCGCCAGCCCAACACGGTGGCGGTGGACCCGGAATCCGGACGGCTGTTCGTGGTCGGCCGGACGACCGGGGAGTTGCAGACCATCCAATCCTGAGCGAACAATGCAGCGG
>JACCTM010000435.1 GCA_013812385.1 Geodermatophilaceae bacterium
TCCGGGAGGAGGGCATGACGGTGATCTTCGTCGAGCACGACATGGACGTGGTCCGCGACATCAGCGACTGGGTCGTCGTGATGGCCGCCGGCCGGGTGATCGCCGAGGGGCCGCCGGAGTCCATCTCGCAGAACAAAGACGTCGTGGACGCCTATCTGGGGGCCCATCACGACGCGCCGTTGACCGTCGAGGAGGAGGAGCTGGTGCTCGCCGAAGCCGAGGTAGCCATTGCCGCCGAGAGGGCCGAGGGTGCGGATCTGCCCACCGAGCCGACACGAGGGCTGTAGATGACCGAGACCGGACGCGGAGAGCCTCCCGAGCGCGATGGAGCAGCGGACACAAATCCAATCCAAGAAACTCCCACGTCACCAGAACGAACCTCGGCCGGACCGGACATGACCCCGGCCGAGCGCGCCGCCACACGCGAGGAGCATGTCCGGCTTTCCGGCGATGCCCTGCTGCGTGCGGATGAGCTCGTTGCCGGCTACATCCCCGGCGTCAACATCCTGCGGGGAGCGGACTTCTTCCTGCGCGAGGGCGAGCTGGTCGGGATCATCGGGCCCAATGGCGCCGGAAAGTCCACGTTGCTCAAGGCCCTGTTCGGGCTCATCCCCGTACGGTCGGGGACGGTCACGCTGCGCGGTAAGGAGATCACGTCGGCCCCAGCACACCAGCTCGTCGCCGAAGGCGTCGGATACGTTCCGCAGAACAACAACGTCTTCCCCTCGCTCACCATCGAAGAAAACCTCGAGATGGGGATCTACCTGCGCTCCAAGAAGTTCCAGGAGCGTTTCGATTTCTGCGCCGAACTGTTTCCCATGTTGGGTGAACGCCGCAAGCAAAAGACCGGGGCGCTGTCCGGCGGTGAACGTCAGATGGTGGCGATGGGCCGGGCGCTGATGATGGAGCCATCCGTGCTCCTGCTCGACGAGCCATCAGCCGGTCTCTCCCCCGCCTATCAGGACGAGGTCTTCATCCGCTGCCGGCGGATCAATGCCACCGGCGTCTCGATCATCATGGTGGAGCAGAATGCCCGCCGCTGCCTGCAGATCTGCGACCGCGGCTACGTGCTCGACCAGGGCCGCAACGCCTATACCAATGCGGGCCGGGAACTCATGAACGACCCTAAGGTCATCGAGCTCTACCTCGGCACCCTGGCCACCACCAAATGAGACGCTGCCGCTGACTGGCGTCAAGAGAGCAGCTCGGGCTCGATCCGCTCCTCCTGCACCTGACCGTTGCTGTCCACATCGACGACGTAGGCGCCCTTGCCGGCGACCTCGGTGAACGCGCCGACGAACTCTTGCCCGCGGTAGAGCAAGCCCACACCGTCGTCGCTGCAGTACGTCCGCGGCAGCACCTTCTCCGCGACCAGCCGGTGCACCAGGGGTCGCCTGGCTGCCTCCGAGTCGTAGTGGACTCCGTTCCCGTACGGGAGCAGGGCCAGCCCGTCGGTGACGGCCCGCAACTCGGGACCGAAGGAGTCCGTTGTACCGCCGTGGTGCCAGCAAATGGATCCGGCACTGACCCCGGCCAGGATGACTCCGGCCTCCCATGCCCGGCGCATGAACACGTCGATCTGGTGCACCCGCCAGACCGCGAGCAGGTTCGCCACCGAACCACCGTTCACCCAGACCACATCGGCCGAGAGCAGCAGGTCCTCCGGCGCGTCCACCGAGGGCATCGGATAGAGGTTGAGGTGGGTGAGGTGGATCCCGTCGGTACGGGCGGCCTCGTCGAGTTCGGCGTTGAACCAGCGCTGGTCGCCGCTGGCGGTCCCGAGATGGACCAGTTTGGGGGCGCGGCCGGTTACGCCAGACAGCTCGATGGCCTGGCCGACCAACGGCGCGAACGCGAGCCGGCTGCGCCTACCCGGACGGTAACCGCCCGAGGTGGCAAGGATGGTCGGTTCAGCGGCAGGCAATCGAGTCCTCCGAGGGATTCTTGCTTGGCCAGAGACAGCCGGAGGCCCGGCACCGTTGAACGATGCCGGGCCTCCTGCCTTTGCGGTTTGGCGGTTTACGGCGCTGCTGGGCCGATGCCCTGCGCGTTCATCTCCTCGATGATCTTCGAGGACTCATCGAACCCGATGACCACGATCGCGTCCGGGTTGAAGTCGGCCATCTCGGCCACCTCGGTCCGGTACGACGTTGCAGCCGGGTCGTAGATGATGAAGTCCGGGACCTGATCCTCAGCCAGACCGCTGCCGATCAGGTTGTCGCGCAGGTTCTCCGCCAGGCCCGTCCCGTACGGGTCGTTCAGGGCGATGATCGACACACTGGTGTTTCCGTCATCGAGGATGATGTCGGCCAGCGCACGTGCCTGCAGTAGATCCGGCGGTGCGGTCCGGAAGTACAGGTTGTTGTCGTTGTAGGTGGTGAACTCGTCGGAGGTGTTGGCCGGCGAGATCTGCATGATTCCGGCGCCGGTGATCTTGTCGATCACGGTCTTGGTCACACCGGAGGAAGCCGCACCCAGGATGACGTTGACGCCAGCCTGAAGCATCCGGTCCACCGACACGTTTGCGGTGTCGGTCGTAGTGTCACCCGAGTCGGTCTCGATGAGCTCGACCGGCTGGCCCAACACACCTCCGGCGGCGTTGATGTCCTGGATGACGAGCTTGGCCGCCGCGACCTCTGGCGGGCCGAGGAAGGCCAGGCTGCCGGTCAGCGGAAGCAGCGTGCCCACCACCAGCGGTCCCCCGGCAGGAGGCGTGGCGTAGTCCGGGGCGGCTGGTGGCTCGATGGTGCTTGCGTTGGCCTCGTCACCACCGAGGACGTACTCGGTCAGGTCGTTGTCGACCAGGTTGTCCTCGCCGAAGGATAGGATCCCGAACGATGCCGCGGCCGGCTCACCGGGATCGGTGAAGGCCAGCGGACCGGACAGGCCGTCGAAGTCGACATCGCCGCCAGCCTGAACGATCGCCAAGCAGGATGCGTAGTCGGTGCACTTCTCGCCACCGGTCGTCAGTCCATTGACGAACGGCCCGAACGTGGCGGCGGCGTTCGTACGCGCGGTCTCGGCGGCCAGTGCGGCCAGGACGACCGCGTCGTAGCTCTCAGCCGCATAGTTAAAGTCGATCAGCGCCGGGTCCACCTCGAGCAGGCGGTCGGTGAAGTCAGGGGCGAGTTCGGTCAACGGCGTCGTGCCCCGCATGCCGACCAGCGAACCCGGCTCGGTGAACTTCTCACCGAGCGCGTTGCCCATGTTGCCGTCCGAGCCGTAGACGTTGACCTGCTTGGCCTCGTCGCCTCCGCCGCCTCCGCCGCTGTCACCGCCCCCGTCATCGCTGCCACCGCACGCGCTGGCGGCGAGCAGTAAGGTGGTTGAT
>JACCTM010000455.1 GCA_013812385.1 Geodermatophilaceae bacterium
TGTCCGACGCTCCGCATGCCGATCCGCTGCGTGAGGAGCTGGAGGAGGCGGCCCGACACGCGACCGAGTCGGTGCGGACCACCCGAGACTTCCTTCAGGGAAGGTATCGAAGCGGCGCCGAGGGTACACCGGACGCCGTTGGTGCCGAGCGCTATTCCCGGGCGGCCATGCAGTACACCGGCGCCGAGCTCGACCTCGATGAGGCCTACACCTGGGCGTGGGGTGAGTACGCCCGGATCGCCGCCGAGATGCGGGAGGAGGCCGACAAAATCCGGCCCGGGTCCACCCCGGCCGAGGCGATGCGCTGGCTGAACACCGACGGGGAAGCCGTGGTCGGCGTCGAGGCGATCCGCCAGCGGCTGCAACAGATGATGGACGAGGCGATCGCCGCCCTCGACGGAACGCATTTCGACCTGGCCGAGCCGATCCGGCGGGTCGAGGCGATGATCGCACCGGCCGGCAGCGCCGCCGCGCCGTACTACACCCGGCCCTCGATGGACTTCACCCGCCCCGGCCGGACGTGGTTGCCGACGCTGGGCCGCGAGCGGTTTCCGCTGTGGGACCTGGTGAGCACCTGGTACCACGAGGGCGTCCCCGGCCATCATCTGCAACTGGCCCAATGGGTACACGTCGCGCCCCAGCTGTCGATGTTCCAGACCAGCCTCGGCAGCACCAGCGCGGACACCGAGGGCTGGGCGCTGTACGCCGAACGACTCATGGACGAGTTGGGATTCCTCACCGGTCAGGGCCATCGCCTGGGCTATCTAGACGCGCAACAACTTCGTGCCGTACGAGTGATCATCGACATCGGCATGCACCTGGAGTTGGAGATTCCACCCGGGCAGGACTTCCACCCTGGACAGCGTTGGACCCCAGAACTCGGCCGGGAGTTCTTCGCGGCCAACAGCGGCCGAGACCCGGACTTCGGGGACAGCGAACTGGTCCGCTACCTCGGCGTACCCGGACAGGCCATCAGCTACAAGCTGGGCGAACGAGCCTGGCTGGCCGGACGGACGGAGGCCCAGCGCAGGCAGGGTGCCGACTTCGACCTCAAGCGCTGGCACATGGCGGCGTTGTCGCTGGGCTCGGTCGGACTGGCCGATCTCACCGCCGAGCTGGCCGCACTCTGAGCGGCTATCACGAACACCGCCCAGGAGTTCTTGCGGTCCGGTGCCCGCGACCATCGCTTCGGTAGGCCTCAACCTCCCTCGCAGGCGGTTTGCAGGCTCTGCGCGGCTGCGGCGAACGCGTCATCCACGGTGTTGACCAGCGGTCCATTCGGTGGGGCGCGCAGGGCGTCGCGCAACACGGCGCTCTCCGTGCGGGAGACTATGAATGCCTCACGGACCGCACCGGCCGGCAGCGCATCCAGCATCGGTTGGGTGTCGAGGAGGATCGCGTCGAGGACCTGGGCCGTAGATTCCCTGGTCTCGGTCGGGACCGGGGAAAGCCCGGAGGTCTCCTCGAAGATCGCCGTACTGACCAGCAGGCCCAACGGCCGGGAATGCCTGAGCGCCGAAGTCACAGGCGATGCCCTCGGGCGACGACGGTGCCGGCTCGGACTCCTCGGTCGGCTCGGACTCCTCCGTCGGCTCGGTCTCCTCGGGCTCGGTCTCCTCGGGCTCGGTCGCGGGCTGCGCGTCGCCGACCGCAGTCGGCGCACCGGCGATCGTGGCGGTGCACCCGCACAGCAGCGCCACGATCAGCCCGATCAGGCAGTACGCCGTACTACGTAGGAACCAACGATCTCCGGTCACCTGTTTCCTCACTGCTTGTCGCCGCGTGGTGCTCTTGGGTTCGTTCGGAGCCCTGCCGGGCTTGCCACCGCGAGGCCGCGGGCGGCGATGCCGAGCCAGGCGGTCAGCATCGGCTGGGTGACTTCGGACATCGCGTAGTCGAAGACCAGATCGAAGAAGAGGTCCAGCACGTCGGAGGATCTGTCGTCAGTGCCGTCGTCGTCCTGCCGAGAGTTCGCCTCGCTATGACGTCTCCTTCTCCGGACGCTATCGGAATCATGCCAGCCCTCGTACGCGGTCCGAAGCG
>JACCTM010000476.1 GCA_013812385.1 Geodermatophilaceae bacterium
CGGCTGGACTCGGCAGCTTCATCGGTACGGCGATCGGTTCCCGGGTCCGGGGCACCGACAAACCGGACCTGCTGGTGCTGATCTCGACCGGCGTGGCCGCGACCGTAGCCGTACTGACGGCGTTCACCTACAGCATCTTGATGGCCGTAGTGATGGCTCTGGTCGCCGGCATCACCAACTCGCTCGGCAAGACCGCACTTGACGCGATCATTCAACGGGAGGTCCCAGAGTCGCTGCGCGCCTCCGCTTTCGGCCGTTCGGAAACGTTGCTGCAGTTGGCCTGGGTGTTCGGTGGCGCGGTCGGGATCCTGCTTCCCACGGTGGGCTGGATCGGCTTCACCGTTGCCGCGGTTCTGCTGGTGGTCGCGTTCGGATTCACCCTGTACGGCCGCAATCGCCCGCGCGGGATCCGGATGAAAGATCCCCGCAAGGTGGCCCACGACCAGCTCACCAGTCCGTCCGGGCCACATCCACCAGCCGATCCACCGACCGCACCACTGACCGAGCCGCTGGACCCGGGTGCGCCGCGGCCGAGCGACCCGTACGCGTGATCAGGGCGTCCCGACGAAGGTCGTCCCGACGACTCGCCCTCGCGGTCGGTGGAGCTGTTCTCGTCCTGCTGGCAGCGGGCTGCTCTTCGGACGGCGCGCCCACCATCGCGGTCACCGTGGGCGAACAGCAGATGGATGTCGAGGCCACTCAGTACTGCGCGGACGGAGAGGGCAAGCGGTACTCGGTCACCCCGCAGGTGCTGCAGGTCGACGCGGACACGACAATTTTGATCGAGGTGCCCGACGAGGTGGCCGAGTCCGGCTGGTCGTTCCAGGTGTTCGGGCAGGGGCTGGGCGACGAGGACCTGATCGGTGAGGTCGATGTCGGCCAGGAGGCCAGCTATGAGCTGTCCACTTCCGATGCGGTCCCCGCCGCGTACTACATCGTCATCGTCCAGGACTCCGGTGCGGACTGCGAGGGTCTGGCCGGGGCGTGGCCGATCGGCTTTCTCCGGCAATGACCGCTCAGCCGGCGATATCGTCGGCGACCGCGCGCATCAGCGCGGCAACCTTGCGGCCCTCGTCCCGATCCGGGTAGCGATCGCGCCGCAAGGTGTTCGAGGTCTTGTCCAGCAGCTTGATCAGGTCCTCGATGATCGGGACGAGCTCGTCGGCCGGACGCCGCGAGGCCTGGGTCACCGACGGCAGCGGATCGAGCACTTTGACCTGGAGGGCCTGATCCCCACGACGGCCCTCCACGATGCCGAACTCCACTCGTTGGCCGGGTTTGAGTTCGGTCACACCGGCCGGCAGCGCGTCACGGTGGACGAATACGTCGGCCCCGTCCTCGCGCGAGAGGAAGCCGAAGCCCTTGTCGGCGCTGAACCACTTGACCTTACCGGCTGGCACGGCGACTCCCTGCTGGTCTCGTTGATGTGCGGGGCCGAGCACACGTGCCTCAGCCGAGACGACAAAGGCTAGTCGCATCGCTCAAGGCGATTCGCTGCGCGGATGGACCTCGGGACGGGCAGTGGATCCGCTCGACCGAATCGAGCTAATCTGAGCCGTGGTGGTCCCGGTCAACGATCCGGCCGCGCGCGCCGCGGCACCTGACTTCCTGCTGCCGCTGTGGCGCGCGGTGGTCGTGTTCGACCGGCCGCGCGGGCGGCCGCGGTCGGGTCGTTCGTTCGGAGCTGGGATCGCTACTCCGACCATGGCATCGCCATCCTCCTGCTGATCCTAATGGGCGCCTGGACCGTGGTAGTGACCGTCGTCTACAGCACGTACGCCGGCCGCCGGAGTCGGATGGCCGGCTACGACCTGCTGGTCACGGTGGCCTTCGTCGCCGCCACGCTGCTGACCCAGCCCTGGGCCGAACTCAACGGCAGCGCACCGATCCTGACCTCGCTCTGGGCCACGGGGCCTATCTTCGCCCTCGCCGTGGAACGTGGCCGAGACGGTGGTCTGATGGGTGCCGTCGTCATCAGCGGGGTACTGATCGCGGTACGGCAGCGACTCGGTGACCAGGAGGTGTTAAACACCACCCTGCACTTGCTGGCCGGCGTCACCCTGGGCTATGCAGCGACCACGACGCGACGGGCTACCGCGGTGCTTCGGGACGCGTTGGCCGCCGAGGGCGCCACCGCGGAACGGGAACGGCTGTCCCGCTCCATCCACGACGGGTCCTGCAGGTGCTGGCCATCGTAAGGCGGCGCGGCACCGAGATCGGCGGACCGGCAGCCGAGCTCGCGGCCCTGGCCGCGGAACAAGAAGTGGCGCTGCGCAACCTGATGACCAGCCGGCCCACCAGCGCGGGTGGCCAGATCGACCTGGGCGCGACGCTGCGGCTGCAGGCCACCGCCACGATCGAGGTCAGCACTCCGGCCGGTCCACTGATGATGGACCGGCCGACGGTCGAGGACATCGGCGCAGCCGTCGGCGAGGCACTGAACAACGTGGCCGAGCACGCCGGCCCAGCAGCCCGAGGGTGGGTCGCCGCCGAG
>JACCTM010000004.1 GCA_013812385.1 Geodermatophilaceae bacterium
CGACATGGCCCGGCGCTCGGTGGAAACCTCCACGCTGTCGCTGCTCGGATTGGTCCGCCACATGGCCGAGGTCGAGCGCGGCTGGTTCCGGCGAAAGATGGCCGGACAGGACGCGCCGCCGCTCTTCTACTCCAAGAGCGACCCCGACGGAGATTTCGACGGCGCGGTGCCCGACCCCGACGTCGTCGCGCAGGCCTGGGAGACCTGGAGGGCCGAGGTCGCGTTCGCGGAACGGTTCGTCGCCGAGGCGGCGGATCTCGACGTCACTGGGGACGATCCCTGGCACGGGGCGGTCTCACTGCGCTGGGTGTTGGTGCACATGGTGGAGGAGTACGCCCGGCACAACGGCCACGTCGATTTGCTGCGCCAGCGGATCGACGGCGCGGTCGGCCAGTAGCTGGCCGGGACGGCAAAGCTGACGGCTTTCAAGCGATCGGCCGACATCAACCCCGATGTCCTCGCGCTCGTCCTACCAGCACCTTGGCGGCGAAGGCCGCAGCACCGAAGCCGTTGTCGATGTTGACGACCGCAACGCCGGGGGCGCAGGAGTTGAGCATGGTCAGGAGTGCCGCCAACCCGTCGAAGGCGGCGCCGTACCCGACGCTGGTGGGAACGGCAACGACCGGGGTGGAGATCAGTCCGCCGACCGCGCTGGCCAGCGCACCGTCCATTCCGGCCACCACGATCACCACATCGGCTGCCTCGAGATCGTCGCGTACGGCCATCAGCCGGTGCAGTCCGGCGACGCCGACGTCATCGATCCTGGTCACCGCAGCACCGAGTGACTCGGCGACGAAGGCGGCCTCAGCTGCGACCGGTGCGTCGGACGTCCCGGCCGACACAACGACAACGGCACCGATTTCGCTTGCTGGACAACTGAGTCGGGCGCAGCGAGCCACCGGATCGAGATCCGCGTCCGGCCAGCGCAGCTGGATAGCCGCAGCGGCCTGCTCATCGACCCGGGTCGCCAGGGCGATCTGGCCGGTCTCGACCAGTCCGGCCAGGCAGCCCACGACCTGCTCCGGCGTCTTGCCCTGCGCGTAGACCACTTCGGGGATCCCGGTTCGTTCGGCTCGGTCGACGTCCAGCCGGGCGAAGCCGAGATCCAGCACCGCGCTGGGGGGTCGCACCTCGTCAGTCACGGCTGCCATGGTGCCCGGTCGGGAATGATCTGTGTCGTGGCCACCATCGGACCCGACGGACTCACCATCGTCGACAAACCCCAGGGGCTCACCTCGCACGACGTCGTCGCTCGGATTCGGCGGCTGGCGGGCACCCGCAAGGTCGGGCACGCCGGGACGCTGGACCCGATGGCCACCGGCGTTCTGGTCATCGGGCTGGGCCGCGCCACCCGGCTGCTCGGGTACATATCCGGCCAGGACAAGGCGTACGCGGCCACGATCAGGCTGGGCGTCCGAACGGTGACCGACGATGCCGAGGGCGAGGTGACCGAGACGTCCAGCACCGTGGATGTCGGTGAGGACGCAATCCGAGCCGGCCTCGCGGCCCTCACCGGTGATATCGAGCAGGTGCCGTCCTCGGTCAGCGCGATCAAGGTGGCCGGGCGCCGGGCGTACTCCCGCGTACGCGCGGGTGAGGAGATCACCCTTGCGGCCCGGCCGGTCACCGTCTCGGCGCTGGACCTGCTCGCCGTACGGCGGCCGACCTCGAATCTGATTGATCTCGACGTCATCGTGGAGTGCACGACCGGTACCTATGTGCGCGCCCTGGCCAGGGATCTCGGCACTGGCCTCGCCGTCGGCGGGCATCTCACCGCGCTGCGACGTACGCGGGTCGGGGGATTCTCGATCGAACAGGCCAGGACGCTGGAAGAGTTGGCAGCCGCACCGGTCACCCATGACCTCGCAGCTGCGGTCCACCGAAGCTTGGCCGGGCGTTCGGTGGACATCGAGACCGCCCGCGCACTGCGCCACGGACAACGCGTCGCTGCGCTGGGCCTGCCCGGGATCTACGGGGTCTTCGACCCTGACGGCGCCGCGGTCGCCCTCGTCGAAGACCTCGACGGACAGACAAGGACAGTCGTCGGCTTCACCTGAGCTGCGGGCACCCCGGTGATCAGTCACAATCGAGGACATGACCGGACGGGGAACGGTCGTTAACCTCGACTCCGACACTCCCGTGTCGGCACCACCCCAAGTGCGCCACCAACCGAGAAGGCACCCGTGACCGACATCCTGGCCCGCCCGACTCAGCTTTCCGCCGACCTGCCGCTACAGATCGTGCCGTCGGCAAGTCCGGTCGATGCGGTACGGCGGACCGAGATCCTGGCCGATCCCGGGTTCGGGCAGCACTTCACCGATCACATGCTCTCGATCACCTGGACCCGTGGCGTGGGCTGGCACGACGCGCTTCTTGGCCCCTTCGCCCCGCTGCAACTGCACCCGAGTACGGCCGTCCTGCACTACTCGCAGACGATCTTCGAAGGACTCAAGGCATTCAACCTCGATGACGGCGGCCTGGCGGTCTTCCGGCCCGATGCCAACGCGGCACGTTTCCAACGGTCCGCGGCCCGGCTGGCGATGCCTTCGCTGCCGGAGGACGCTTTCGTCGCCGGGGTCGAGGCCTTGGTGAGCATCGACCGCGCGTGGGTCCCCTCGGGCGGGGACCGCAGCCTGTACCTGCGCCCGTTCATGTTCGCCACCGAAGCCTTTCTGGGAGTACGACCGGCGCACGAATACCTCTGTCTGTTCATCGCCTCGCCGTCGGGCGCCTACTTCCCACAGGGCGTAAAACCGGTGACCGTGTGGCTGTCCGAGGACTTCGTCCGCGCAGCGCCAGGGGGCACCGGCGCGGCCAAGACCGGGGGTAACTACGCCGCCAGCCTGCTCGCTCAGGAACAGGCCGCCGCGCAGGGTTGCGACCAGGTCGTGTGGCTGGACGCGGTCGAGCGCAGCGCGGTCGAGGAGATGGGGGGGATGAATCTCTTCTTCGTCTTTCAAGACGGGGACAAGGTCGAACTCGCCACTCCCGAACTCACCGGCACGCTGCTGGCCGGCATCACCCGGGAATCGGTGATCACGCTGGCCGGTGAACACGGGTACGGTGTCTCTGAACGCCGGATCACCGTCGCGGAGTGGCGCGAGCGGGCCGCCGACGGATCGCTGACCGAAGTCTTCGCCTGCGGGACCGCTGCGGTCATCACCCCGATCGGGAAGGCCCGCAGCACCGGTGGGGAGTTCACGATGGCAGACGGCGAACCCGGTCCGATCACGACGGCGCTGCGCAAGGAACTGCTCGCCATCCAGCACGGCACTGTCACCGACCGGCGCGGCTGGATCCACCGGATCGGCTAGGTGGGGGTGACATGCACCAGAAACCCGGTACGGCTGAGCCTGCTCACCCGTTGAGGACGCAGTCCTGATGAAGATCTGGCGTGGTGTCGAGCAGACTCCGAGCGGCTGGGGCCGCTCGGTGGTCACCATTGGCATGTACGACGGAGTGCACCGCGGTCACCAGTACCTGCTCCAGGCCACCGTTGCCCGGGCGCACGCCGTCGGCCTGTCCTCGGTGGCAGTGACCTTGGACCCGCATCCCACTGAAGTGGTTCGGCCGGGTTCGCACCCGCCGATTCTGACCTCGGTGAAGCGCAAGGCAGAACTGCTCGCCGACCTCGGGCTGGACGCGCTGTGCGTGATCCCATTCACCGCGGAGTTCAGCCGGCTCCAGCCCGACGAGTTCGTGCATTCGGCCCTCGTGGCGCATCTGCACGCGGCGGCGGTCGTGGTCGGTGAGAACTTCCGGTTCGGTCACCGAGCCCAAGGCAGCGTGGACACCCTCCACGAACTGGGCGAGCGCTTCGGCTTCCAGGTCGAAGGTGTCGGGATCCAACGGGCTGGCGAGGTACCGCTGTCCTCGACCTACATCCGGGCCTGCGTCGCAGCCGGCGACATGCCGGCCGCCGCAGCTGCGCTGGGTCGCCCGCACCGCGTCGAGGGCATTGTGGTGCGCGGCGACCGGCGGGGGCGTGAACTCGGCTATCCGACTGCCAACGTCGAAGCACCAGGGCACACCGCTATCCCGGCCGACGGCGTTTATGCCGGCCGGCTGATCCGCGACGGCAAGCCGTTACCGGCAGCGATCTCGGTGGGCACCAATCCGACCTTCTCCGGTGCACAACGTCGAGTGGAGGCTTTCGTGCTGGACTTCTCCGACGATCTGTACGGCGAGCACGTGGCAGTCGAGTTCGTCACCCGGCTACGCGGGATGGAGCGGTTCTGCAAGGTCGAGGACTTGACCGCTGCGATGGCCGATGATGTGACCCGCACGCGGGCCGTCCTCAGTCACGAAGCGAACTGATACTCTCGACGCGTCACGCCGATATTCGGCGTGCGCCAGCGTGTTCACTTCAGCCTCTCGTGAATCAGACCGAGGGCGACGCGCGACCTGTGAAGGAGAACAAAAGATGGGTCTGTCCACAACAGTAAAGAAAGACATCAGCACCGAGTACGGGACTGTCGAAAACGACACCGGCTCGCCCGAAGTGCAGGTCGCGATGCTCACCCAGCGCATCCGGGACCTGACCGAACACCTCAAGTTCCACAAGCACGATCACCACAGCCGCCGCGGCCTGCTGCTGCTCGTCGGGCGCCGGCGCCGGCTGCTCAGCTACTTGGCGAAGATCGACATCGACCGCTATCGGTCGCTCATCGAGCGACTGGGCCTACGTCGTTAGAAGTCCCAGCCACTAGCACCACCCCCGTACGGCACCCGCCGTACGGTCTTCCATGCCGGGAACGGCGTGGCGGACGAGGGGACCGGATCGGACCGGTCCTCGGTAGTGGCTCCCGGGAAGAGTGAATTTCCTCCCCCGAGGGCTTCGATCGAAGACCGGATCGTGTGTCCAGTGTCCT
>JACCTM010000008.1 GCA_013812385.1 Geodermatophilaceae bacterium
GGCACCTGCACCGACTCGGTGCGGGTTGTCACGTACTTACGCAGCCGGGCGCGTCCGGTCTCCACCTGCTCGGTTCCGACATCAAGGCGTTCTTCTGATCGGGTCATCGCCTCGTCGGTGGTTGGCCCGGACACGTCACGCCCGACCGTGCCCCTGTCATCGCTGCCGTAGTCAGCCTCGCCTGCACTCAGGCCGTAGTAGCGGTAGAGCTCAGCCTCCTCGGCCGGTTCCAGGTGACTGTCATTCTCGACCTGCGGGGCGCCCTTGACCTGGTCCTTGGACACCGGGACAGACACCGCGCCGCCGGAGAAGCTGGCTTGCTCCAGGGGTACGAAGCTCTCCTTCGTACCGAACAGCCCGGTGTTGACCGTCACCCACTTCGGCTGACCACTGGTGTCGTCCAGGTAGACCTGGCTGACCTTCCCGATCTTGTCTCCGGAACTGTCCTGAACGGTGGCACCCGTCAACTCATCTGCGTTCTGCTGCTCTATCAAGATTTCCTCCTGATGTCTCGCCCGCACGTTGCGGGAGCGATCTTCGGCTTATCCGTGTGGGACGTTTGTCTCACCAACGGGACAGCACTGGGACACGTTACCCCCTACACACCTTGCGAACCAGTAAAAAGTTATGCAAAAACCGTCAATACGGGGCACCACTGGCCCAACCGCGGGATAATCGGGACATACGTCGCACCAGCCACTAGCATCGTCGTACGTTGATCGATATCCGGGGAACCAGTGACGAGCGGGACGCAGGCAGCCGTGAGCGGGCCGTCCCGCGGGCCGACGCTGTCGCCAGTCGTGAGCGGATTCTGGACGCGGCAGCGGCGCTGGCCGGCGACCGGCGGTTGACGATGATGGAAGTGGCCGCGGCGGCGGGAGTCGGCCGCTCGACGCTGTACCGCCATTTCCCGACCCGCGGGGCGTTGGAGGAGGCTCGCCGCCAGCGGGCCAGCGAGATGGCGGCGCCGTCGCCGCCGCCCGGGACCGGGCGGGAAGCGGAGACGCCGTTCATGGAGCCGGGCCGGCTCGGTCGCGAACGGCCGCTGCCCCTGGAAGTGACGCACATCCTGGACGAGGTGCCGCCACATCTCGTGCCCGACCAGTTGGTGGCCGAGGCCCGCAGGGCCGCCGGTGTAGCGGTCGCGCTCTATGTCGTCGACATCGATGGCTCGATCTTGGTTCGGCTCGCCGGCTCGGAGGACTTCCCGGCAGAGCTCGAGGCACCGCCTGCCCTCGGTCCGGAAATCGTGCCCGAGGGGCTGCCCGCCTTCCAGGCGCAGCTACGCCAGCAGCTTCCCGGCTGTGTGACCGAGCCCCTGTGGCTTAGAGGCCGAGTCACCGGCCTGCTCCTGTGCATCGGGACACCGCTCACACCGCTCGGAGACATCGCCAAGCAAGGCGCCGCCGCACTCGAACTCGCAAACAGCTACACCGACGTCATCGAGGCCGCTCGGCGGCGCAAACCGCCGACCCCAGCCGCAGAGATCCAGCAGAATCTGTTTCCGCCACGTATCGCGCGCATTGCTGGCGCTCAGCTCGCTGGTGGCATCCTCCCGACCTACGAAGTCGGCGGTGACTGGTTCGACTTCGTCGAGAACCGAGACGGCGCCTGGCTGGCCATTGCCGACGCCACGGGAACGGGTCCGAACGCGGCCGGGCTCGGCGCCGCAGCGCTCGGCGCCTTACGCGCAGCCCGCCGAAGCGGCCACGACCTCGAACAGGCGCTGTTGGCCACGCACCAGACGGTGCACGGACTCGGTAACCCCGAGTTCCACGTGACCGCGCTCGTGGCCCGCTGGCGCGCCCCCACGAGCACCTTCACCTGGGTCAACTGCGGCCACCCGCACGCGTACCTCGTTGACGTCGACGCCAACGTCGCTGAACTCGAGGGGCCGATCCACCCACCGCTCGGGGTTGGCGAGCATGAGCCGACCTTCGAACTCACCGAGCGCCAATTGGCAACGCATGAGCGGTTGATCCTCGTGACGGACGGAATCACCCAGCGACGAACCGAGGACGGCGGGCAATTCGGGATCGAGGGGATCCGCCGAGCCGTGGCAGCGGTGCAAACGCCGACGGCCGCGGCCACCGCGA
>JACCTM010000030.1 GCA_013812385.1 Geodermatophilaceae bacterium
ACCTCGTCGACGCGGACCGGCATGACGGCCTGGTGCTCAGCGGCACGACCGGGGAATCAGCCACGACCTCCGACGCGGAGAAGGAGTCGCTGCTGCGCGCGGTGATCGAGGCAGTCGGGGACCGGGCGATGATCGTGGCCGGCGTCGGCACGAACGACACGGCGCACAGCATCCACCTGGCCGAACAAGCGGCAAAGGCCGGCGCGCACGGCCTGTTGGTGGTCACCCCGTACTACAACAAGCCCCCGCAGCCGGCCCTGCTGGCACATTTCACCGCTGTGGCCGGTTCGACTGACCTGCCGGTGATCCTGTACGACATCCCGGGCCGTACCGGCACCGCGATCGACACCGAGACGCTGGTCGCAGCCGGCAAGCACCAGCAGATCGTGGCGGTCAAGGATGCCAAGGGCGACCTTTTCGCCGGCTCGGAGGTGATGTCACGCAGCGGTCTTGCCTACTACTCCGGCGACGACCCGCTCAACCTGGCCTGGCTTGCCCATGGGGCCAGCGGCGTGATCAGCGTGGTCGGGCACGGGTTCGGTACGTCGTACGCCCGGATGGTCGATGCTGTGGACCAAGGAGATCTGGTCCGCGCCAGAGAGATTCATGCGCAACTGATTCCGGCTGTGCAGACCATCATGTCGCGGGAGAGCCAGGGTGCGATCCGCGCCAAGGCCGTCGCGCAATTACTCGGCCTGATCGACTCTCGCCGGGTCCGAGGGCCGTTGCTGGACGCCTCCGAGGAGGAGGTTGCACTCCTGCGGAATCTTCTCGTCAGTTCTGGGATCTTGGCGTAGTCCTCGCCGAGGCTCGCAGCGCTTGCACGAGTAACGTCACGCTTCGATGAGCACCCTTGCCGAGGCCCCGCGCCGCGACCTTCCTGCCCCTCCGCCGCTTCCTTCCGGTGCGCTAAGGGTCTTTCCCCTGGGAGGTCTGGGTGCGATCGGGCGCAACATGACCGTCTTCGAGTTCGGCGGGAAGCTGCTCGTCGTCGACTGCGGCGTGCTGTTCCCGGAAAGCGATCAGCCCGGGATCGACCTGATCCTGCCCGACTTCGCCAGCATCGAGCACCGCCTCGACGACATCGTCGCGGTCGTACTCACTCACGGGCACGAGGACCACATCGGGGCGATCCCGTACCTGCTCCGGCTGCGTGCGGACGTTCCGCTGGTCGGCTCGCGGCTCACCCTCGCACTCATCGAAGCGAAACTGCGCGAGCACCGGATCAAACCGGTCACGGAACTGGTCGCCGAGGAAGAGATCCGTACCTACGGTCCGTTCGAGTGCGAGTTCATCGCGGTCAACCACTCGATCCCGGATGCCCTGGCCGTGGCGATCCGGACACCGGCCGGCCTGGTCGTGCACACCGGCGACTTCAAGATGGATCAGCTGCCGCTCGACGGGCGGCTGACCGACCTCGGCACGTTCGCCCGGCTGGCCGAGGAGGGCATCGATCTGTTGCTCTCGGACTCGACGAACGCCGAGATCCCGGGCTTCGTCACCTCCGAGCGCGACATCGGGCCGGTACTCGAGGACGTGATCGGTAGGGCCCAGCAGCGGGTCATTGTGGCCTGCTTCGCCTCTCACGTACACCGTGTGCAACAGATTCTCGATGCCGCGGCCAAACACGGCCGCAAGGTGACCTTCGTCGGCCGCTCGATGGTCCGCAACATGGGTGTCGCACGTGACCTTGGTCTGCTGCATATCCCGCGCGACCTGATGGTCGACATGGACGAGGCGGCCGCGCTAGCCCCAGATCGCGTGGTGTTTCTGAGCACCGGGTCCCAGGGCGAGCCGATGTCTGCCCTGTCGCGGATGGCCGGGGGCAGCCATCACCAGGTGAACGTGGTCGCCGGCGACACCGTGATCCTTGCCTCGAGCATGATCCCGGGCAACGAGACCGGCATCTTCAAGATCATCAACGCACTCTCGCGGGTAGGTGTGATCGTCGTCTACAAGGACGTGGCGAAGGTGCACGTGTCCGGGCATGCGCCGGCGGGGGAACTCACGTTGCTGCTGAACATCGCCAAGCCCCGGCACCTGATGCCGGTGCACGGGGAGTGGCGCCACCTCCGAGCGCACGGCAAGATCGCCGAGCGGTGCGGCATCCCGCCCGATCGGATCCTGCTGATCGAGGACGGCGTCGTTGTGGACCTGGTCAACGGCCTGGCGACGGTCGCCGGACGGGTGCCCTGCGGTCACGTGTACGTCGATGGCAACGCGGTCGGCGATGTCGGCGATGAATCCCTTCAGCATCGCCGGATCCTGGGGGAGGAGGGCTTCGTCGCGGTAACCATCGTCGTGGAGTTCTCCACCGGGACGATCGTGCGCCCGATCCACATCTCGGCACGCGGGTTCTCCGACGCGGATGCACCCTTCGCCGCGGTCGTGCCCATGCTCGAGACCGATCTCAAGTCGGCGCTGGCCCGGGGGGACAGCGACAGCCATCGGCTCTCGCAGGTGATCCGCCGTACGGTCGGCAAGTGGGTCTCCGACACCTACCGGCGACGGCCGATGATCATCCCGACGGTGCTCGAGGTCTGAGCGTGAAGGTCGAGGTCACCGA
>JACCTM010000040.1 GCA_013812385.1 Geodermatophilaceae bacterium
AACCGTCGATCCGGCTCGTGTGCAGGCCGGCCGCACGGGCGACCGCCACGGGAGCCGCCGAATCCCATTCGTACTGGCCTCCACTGTGGACGTACACGTCCGCGTCGCCGAGGACGACGGCAGACACTTTCGCCCCTGCCGAGCCCAAGGGCACGAGTATGGCGTCCAGGGCGGCCGCAACTGCGGACGCCTCGGCCGGAGGTCGGGTACGGCTGACGACCACTCGCAGCTGGTCGGGTGCTGGCGGTGGCGCCTCGACAGCCGGCGTGGCAAGGGTGAGGCCGCGGCCGGGAAGCGCGACGGCGCCGACCGCGAGTTCACCCTCGACCCACAAAGCAACGTGCACCGCCCAGTCACTGCGTCCGTCCTCGGAGAACTCCCGGGTTCCATCCAGGGGATCGATGATCCAGACCCGTGATCGATCGAGTCGGGCGGGATCGTCACGGGCCTCTTCGGAGAGCACCGCATCGTCGGGACGCAGCCGGGCGAGCTGGCTGGCAAGCAGGCTCTGTGCTCCCGCGTCACCGGCCGATCGAAGGGCCGCGGCATCGCCGAAGCCGACCTCGGCGCGGATCTCCAGCAGCCGGCCGCCGGCGGCCGTCGCCAGTGCCGCGGCCACCGCATGGTCGTCGTCCTGCGGCGCCAGGTCGTCGAGGGAATTGGTGTCGTCGAAGGAATCGGTGGGCTGACGGATCTGGGTCATGAAGTTGCCTTTCCGGCTAGCTGTCGCCGTCGAACAGGCTGGTGACCGAGCCGTCTTCGAAGACTTCCCTGATCGCGAGGGCGAGGAGCGGCGCAATGGACAGGACGGTCAGTTTGTCGAAGCGGCGATCCTGCGGGATCGGGAGGGTGTTGGTCACCACGACCTCGCTGATCCGGCTGTTCTTCAATCGATCGACCGCGGGACCCGACAGGACCCCGTGGGTGACCGCGACCGTCACCTCGGCAGCGCCCGCCTCGAACAGCGCATCCGCGGCCTTGGTGATCGTGCCTCCGGTGTCGATCATGTCGTCGACGACGACGCAGTGCCGTCCCGCGACGTCGCCGACGACCCGGTTGGCGATCACGTCGTTGGGTCGACTGATGTCGCGGGTCTTGTGGATGAAAGCCAGCGGTACGCCGCCCAGCCGCTCGGTCCAGCGTTCGGCCACGCGCACTCTGCCCGAGTCCGGCGATACCACCGTGATGTCCTTGCCCTCCCAGCGGCTTCGGACGTGGTTGACGAGCAGGGACAGCGCGAACAGGTGGTCCACCGGCCCGTCGAAGAACCCCTGGACCTGGGCGGTGTGCAGGTCGACGACCATCAACCGATCGGCACCGGCGGCATGGAACATGTCGGCCACCAATCTCGCGGAGATCGGTTCGCGTCCACGGTGTTTCTTATCCTGCCTGGCGTACGGGAAGAACGGCGCGACGACGGTGATCCGCTTGGCCGAGGCCCGTTTCGCTGCGTCGACCATGATCAGCTGCTCCATGAGCCAGGTGTTGATCGGCGCGGTGTGGCTCTGGATGATGAACGCGTCACTGCCCCGTACGGACTCGTCGAAGCGCACATAGAGCTCACCGTTTGCGAACTCGTAACTCGTGACCGGCGTGGGTGTCACCCCCAGACGTTCGGCGATGTCGATGGCCAGTTCGGGAAATGCTCTGCCGGACAACAGCATCAAGCTCTTGTGAGTCTGCTGCCGGATCGCACTCATGCTTGCTCCTGTCCGCCCTGCTCCGACATTCTTGATCCTGAGTCCGGTTCCTGCGCGGCGGCCGCTCGAGCCGCTTCGGCGGCTGGCGTTCCGGGCCGTTGCAGGCGTACCCAATCGGCGATGTTGCGTTGCCGTGCCCTGGACACTCCCATGGCTCCTGGGGGCACATCTTCGGTGATCACGGATCCGGCCGCGGTGTAGGCACCGTCGCCGACCGACACCGGCGCGACGAACATGTTGTCCGCGCCGGTGCGCGCATGACTGCCGATCGTTGTGCGGTGCTTGGCGATTCCGTCGTAGTTGACGAACACCGTGGCCGCGCCGATGTTGCTGTGCTCGCCGATCGTCGCATCACCGATGTAGGAGAGGTGGGGAATCTTGCTGCCCTTCCCGACGTCGGCGTTCTTGATCTCGACGAAAGCTCCGGCCTTGGCGGTCGGGCCGAGCCGAGTGCCGGGCCGCAGGTAGGTATAAGGGCCGACGCTGGCTCCTGGTCCGATCACGGCTTCTACGCCATGGGTACGGACAACCACCGCATTCTCCCCGACGACGCAGTCGGTCAACGTGGTGTCCGGTCCCAGAATGGCTCCTTCGGCGATCGAGGTGGACCCATGCAGCTGGGTGCCGGGCAACAGCCTGACATCGCGTCCGACCTCGACGGCGACATCGATCCAGGTAGTTGCTGGATCGATGATCGTGACGCCTGCGGACATGTGTCTGCGCAGAACCCGATCATTGAGAGTGCGACCGCGGGCGGCCAGTTCGAAGCGGTCGTTGCAGCCCAGGACGTCGCTCGCGTCGGCGGCCATGTACGCGGCAACGGCATTCCCGTCCGAGACGAACAACGCAACCGCGTCGGTGAGGTACTGCTCGCCCTGGGCGTTGCTCGTCCGCAACCGCTCCAGCGCCGAGGCAAGGGCGGCACCGTCGGCGATGTAGGCACCTGCGTTGACCTCGTCGATACCCAACTGATCCGGGCCGGCATCGCGGTCTTCGACGATCCCGACCGGGGCCCCGGTGCTGTCGCGCAGGATCCGGCCCAGCCCGTGCGCGTCGTCCACTCGTGCGGTCAGGACCGTCAGAGCCGCCTGCGCGCTCGAATGGGTGGCGACTAGTTCGGCCAGCGTGTCCGTCGTCAGTAGCGGTACGTCGCCGTTGAGGATCAGCACCGGCCCGGGCGCCCGCACGTGTTCGAGGGCCAGCGCGGTCGCGTGCCCGGACCCCAGCTGATCCTCCTGGACGACCGTTTCAGCCTCGGGAGCGATGCCGGCCAGATGCTCGGTGACAAGCTCGCGGCCGGCGCCGACGACGACGAGGTGTTGATCGGCCCGCAACGGTTGCGCTGCTGCGAGGACGTGCCCCAACAGGCTGCGTCCGCCGATTTGGTGCAGAACCTTCGGGGTCACCGATGCCATCCTGCTGCCGATTCCAGCAGCCAGGACCACCACTGCGGACAGACCCGACGAACTCACTCGCGATCCCCTTCGAATCGATGTCGTTGCTCACCAGCTGGGCCGGCGATATGGCTGGGGGACTCGGACTCGAACCGAGACTGCACGGCTCCAAAGGCCGGCGGGCTGCCGATTACCCCATCCCCCATCAACTCCGGCGGGGTCGAGCCTAGTTGTCCTGCTGTCGGAGGGGGTGGGCCCGCCCAGGCGACCGGATCCGCCGGTTCGATTCTTGCGCTCGGACCTACCTACGGTTGCGTAACTTACGCTACCGTAAGGACGTGACCGTTCAGGCTCCGCCCGCCCCACCCGCCGCCGCCCAGATCGGTGAGCGCCGTACACCGATCTACAGCAAGAGCAAAGGCTTCGGGGAGCAGGCGGTGCTCTACGTCTTCGTCATCGTCCCGTTTCTCGCGCTCCTTTCTGCCGTGCCGCTCATGTGGGGTTGGGGGCTGGGCTGGCTGGATGTCGCTCTGCTGGTGGTCATGTTCGCCATCACCGGGCACGGCATCACCGTCGGCTTTCACCGGCACTTCACCCACGGGTCGTTCAAGGCGGTAGCCCCACTGCGCGCGGCCCTGGTCGTCGCCGGGTCGATGGCGATTCAGGGGCCGGTCACCCAGTGGGTGGCCGACCATCGCCGCCACCACGCGTTCAGCGACCGGGAAGGCGACCCGCACTCCCCTTGGCGGTACGGATCAACTCTTCGCGCGCTGACCAAGGGCTCTGGGCCTTTCTGGGCCTGGCCCTGCCGGCCCTGCTGGGCGGACTCATCACGATGTCCTGGGCGGGTGCGCTGTCGGGCTTCTTCTGGGGCGGACTCGTACGGGTCGCCGTACTGCACCACGTGA
>JACCTM010000059.1 GCA_013812385.1 Geodermatophilaceae bacterium
CGGCTGCTGGCCTCGGTTGCCTGCCGAACCGCGCGTACGGGCGACCCGCTCGGCAAACATGAGGTCTGGATCGAGGCGGACTGGTCGGTGGTCACCCCGCACGAGCTCACGCTGGAGCGGATCGCGATGGCGATGGGCGGTTATCTCTCCTGCGTCGACCTCGTCGATCGTGAAGTACCGGCGCTGCGCGAGCTGGTGCAACTGGAGGCCCGGCGGGTGTTGCCGCAGATCACCCGCAACGTCGAAGGCCGTTGGACACTGCGCACATTGGCCCCGGGCTGCCGATGCCGCCCGACCGGATTTCGCTCGGCGGCCGAGGCGGCCGATCACGCCCGCGATCCGGCTCATGTGGCTCGGCTCTATGGGGTGTCGTTCTACGAACTCCACCGACGGCTGCGTGTGGTCGAGGACCTGCATCGAACCCGCTTCCACGTACCGCCCCCGGCAGCGGCAGCCGAGCAGGCGGTACGGGAACACGATGGGGTGTCCCGGCTCTGGGCCGCCGGCGTACACCCGGACTTGGTCGTCGCTCTGCACGAGCTGCTCTGGCCGGGCGGGCCGCCGATGCCGGTGTGGTTCTACCTGGGCGCGGTCAGTCGCCACCCGGACATGGCCTGGGTCGTGCGGACTCTTGCTGCGGTAGCGGACGAGGATGTCGCGGTCTGGTTGTGCTGGACGGAGACGGAGCTGGACGGTACGGGCCAGGAGGCGCGCGGCGCCTGGTTGCGCGCCGGGGTGCCCCGAAAGGCAATCTCCACGCTGGCCGACGGTGCGTACTCCCCCGCTGATGTTGCCCGGCTCATGGTGCGTACCCGGCGCAGCCTCGGCAGCGCAGCCGCCACCCTCGCGGCTTGGCACCGGGCCGGCTGTCATCCGAGCCTGGACGACGTTGCGCTGATCGAAAGGCTCGGCGCCGACCCGTGGTTCGAGCCGTCGGTCGGAGCGGTCGACTGGCTGTGCGACCGGGTCGGCAATGCCTGGACGGCGCCGACCCGTACGCAGCTGGGGTTGTTGTTGGCCGTGTGCGGGACCCGCTCGGCGGTGCTGTCCGTGCTGGCAGAGGGAATCACCGACCCAGGTGCGGCGGCGCGAATGATCAACGGCGGCCAGGTGGCCTCGTCCGACACGCTGGCTCACCGAGCCGGGCCGGTGACCGGCAGGTGAGCCTCAACACGCGTACCGAGTACGAGCACACCCTCGCGGCGTTGGGGATCTGCATCAGCGCACGCATCCCGGTTCTGCTGTGGGGCGCTCCAGGCGAAGGCAAGACGGCGGTGGTGGAATCGGCCGCGCAGCAGGGCTGGCACGTGGAGACGCTGATCGTCAGTCACTACGAGCCTAGCGATTTCGCTGGGCTGCCGGTGATCGGTCCGGATGGGTCGGTGACGTTGGCGCCGCCCGGCTGGGCCACCCGCTTGGCCGCGGTGGACGGCCCGTCGATCGCGTTCTTCGACGAGTTCAGTACTGCGAGTCCGGCGCTACAGGCTGCGGCACTGCGACCACTGACGCACTTCCAGATCGGCGCCCTGCAACTGCCGGACACGGTGTCCTTCGTCGCCGCGGCCAATCCCGCCGACGTCGCAGCCTCGGGGTGGGAGCTGGCCGCACCCACCGCATCCCGGTTCGTCCATCTGGACTGGGCACTGCCCCTGGAGGTCTATGCCGAGTGCCTGATCACCGGGGCCTGGCCGCCACTGCCGGTCTACTCCTCCCCAGACGAGCAGGCCGCCGCGCAGGCTCAGCAACGGGTGCTGGTCGCCGGGTTCCTGCGGGCACGGGAGAGCCAGATCAGTGCGATCCCGGCCGATACCGCCGCCCGTGGCCGGGCCTTCCCGACGCCACGCACCTGGGACTACGCCACCCGGCTGGCCGCCTTCGCCGTGGCGGTCGGCGCGCCGAAGCAGGTGCTCAGGCTGCTGGTCAACGGCTGCATCGGCGAGGTCACCGCACACGAATTCCTCGCCTGGTCAGCCGCGCAGGACCTGCCCGACCCCGAAACTCTGCTCGCCGACCCGCACGGCTTCGACTTCACCGGCCTACGTCCCGACCGGGTCTACGTCATCCTGCAGTCGGTCCTGGGCGCCGTCAGTCGGACGACGACCCCGCAGCGCTGGACCGACGCGGTGACTCTCTGCGCGGTCGCCGCGAAGGCCGGCGGGATCGACCCCGCGGTCCCGGTCGCACGGGCGCTGATGCGCGACGGGATGCGGCCTGCCGACACGCCGTTGCCGGCCTGCATAACGGTGTTCGCTCCCGCCCTGGCCCTTGCCGGGCTGCTCACGACGTGACTCCGCCACCCGGCCATGTTGACCGGCTGGCCGCCGCGAAACTCTGGCTGATCTCTGCCGCCCGCCAGCCCGGCCCCGACGCACCACGCGACCTGCC
>JACCTM010000061.1 GCA_013812385.1 Geodermatophilaceae bacterium
GGGCGACCATGCCGCCGGCCAGTCGGGCGCTGGCAAGCCGGACTAGTTCGGCGTAGGCAGCCTCGCCGATCAGGGCGATGAGCTCGGGCCCGTACCCCTCGAACAAGGGGACGCGGCCGACGTGGGCATCGGTGGAACTCGTACACCACCAATGCAGGTCGTGCCCCCCGTCGCCCCAGCCGCGCCGATCGAACTCGGTGATGGTCGAGACCAGGACCCGGGTGTCATCCGGTCGGTCGACCCACTCCTGTTCGCGGCGGATCGGAAGTTGCCAGCAGACATCGGGTTTGGTCTCCAGCGGATGCTTGCCGGTCTGAAGTGCCAGCCCGTGCAGGGCACACCCCTGCCCGCCGGGGAATCCCGGCCGGTTGTGGAAGATGCAGGCGCCGTCCACGGTGCGGGTGCGCAGCCGGTTCTCCTCGTCGCCGACAGTGTCCCGCTCGGTCCAGCCCTTCTGCCCCTTGAGGCTGTACTGCCAGTGCGCCGGCGTCAGCTGTTTGACGAACTGCTGCACCCGTTTCACGTCGTCCTCGTCGGTGAAGAATGCGCCGTGGCTGCAGCACCCGTCGTTCGGGCCTTCCTTGAGGATCCCGTGGCACCCCCGGCCGTAGATGCAGGTCCATGAGGAGTTCAGCCAGGTGAGATCGGCGCGTACGACGTGTTCGCTGTCGGCTGGATCGACGAACTCCACCCACTCGCGAGCGAAATCGAGTCCGACCTCGGTGGCGCGTGGGTCATCGACCATGCCCGACAGGGTAGGACTGCCGATCCGCGACTCGTACAGTGCGTGGAAGGCACCGCCGCGCCGGCCATGACACAGTTTGGTGGTGCGCCTCGGAGTCCTGGACGTCGGTTCCAACACCGTCCATCTGCTGGTGGTCGACGCCTATCGCGGTGGACACCCGACTCCCACCCACTCGTCGAAGACCGTTCTGCGGCTGGCCGAGAATTTGACGAAGTCCGGCAGCCTGTCCAAGACCGGCGAGCAGTCCCTGATCGATGCGGTCGTTCGAGCCAAGAAGGACGCCCGCAACGAGGGCTGCGACGACCTGCTCGCCTTCGCCACCTCGGCGGTACGGGATGCCTCAAATTCCTCCTCCGTCCTGGCCCGCGTCAAGCGCGAAACCGGCGTCGAGTTGGTGGTCCTGACCGGGGCCGAGGAGGCCCGTCTGACGTTTCTGGCCGTCCGCCGCTGGTATGGGTGGAGCGCGGGCCGGCTGCTGGATCTCGACATCGGCGGCGGTTCGCTGGAGCTGGCCGTCGGAGTCGACGAGGAGCCCGAACTGGCGATCTCGGTGCCGCTGGGTGCCGGCCGGATGGCCCGGGAGTACCTCCATACCGATCCCCCGGACAAGAAGGCCCTGGCCGCGTTGCGCGAGCACGCCGAGCAGACACTGGCCAAACCGGCCAAACAGATCACCGCGATCGGGCCCACTGACCGGGCTGTCGCGACGTCAAAGACCTTACGGAGTCTGGCCCGGCTCACCGGCGCCGCGCCGTCGTCTGCCGGTCCCCGAGCGTCTCGGCATCTCACCCTGGAGGGCTTGGGACAGCTGATCGGGTTCATCTCGCGGATATCCTCGGCCGATCTCGCGGAACTCGACGGTGTCAGCGTGACAAGAGCCCATCAACTGCTCGCCGGTGCCGTCGTCGCCGAGGTCACGATGAAGCTTCTCGGACTCGGCGCGGTCCAGATCTGCCCCTGGGCATTGCGCGAAGGCGTCATCCTCAGACGGCTGGACTGGCTGGAAGGGGTGTGATGAGCCGAGAGGGCGGGAGCGAGCCGAATTCGGCACGGGGGCTGGCCGATATCCTGCGTGAAGCGGGCGTCAGCTCCACCGGAGCGGGCGGACGTCGTCGCCGTCAAGACGTCGACGACAACGCTGCGGAGGCTGACACCGGATCCGACGTGCCCGTCGCCGGACCCGACGTCGAGAAGACCAACGGAACGGCTACTGGCGCTGCGGCCGGGTCGGGCGCCCTCGGCTCGTACCTCCGCTCGTCGGCCGATGCACCGACAGGGGCCCGCAACCGGCCTGCCCCGCAGGCACCGCGACCGCCCAGGACACCGCCGCCACGAACCGACACCGGCCCGCTGCCCACCGACGGGTGGAAGGGCCTTCGCGCCGGAGCCTTGGACAGGTCCGAATCCACGGTGGCCACCTCCACGCAGAGCGCAGGGTCTTCCGGTGCGACGGAGGCCGGCGCGACCAATGCACCGGCACATGCCAACCGCTCGCCGTCCCCCTTGGCGACCGCCGCACCGGAGGACCCGGACGAGGACGCGGCGGTTCCGCTGCCATCGGGAGCCCTGAGCTGGGCGATCCTGATCGTGGAGTTGCTCGCCGCACTAGGACTGGGCGTCGCGGCCTGGTACGCATTCTCGGCGCTATGGGATCTGCTGCCCTACGTTGCCGCCTTCGCCGGACCACTGGTGGTGACTGGTCTGGTCGCGGTGGCCGGGGCGCTGCGAGCCCGTACCGGCCGCAACCCGCTCGGCCTGCCCACGCTGTGCATCCTGGTCTTTGCCGGGACGGTGCTCGTGGTTCTCCCGGCCGCGACCCTGATCGTCCCGTAGCCACCATAGAGATAGCGTCGCGCCATGCTCCGAGAGTTGATCCTCGCCGCCGCGGGGAACGAGACCGTCAAGAAGGCTGTTGCCGGCGCCCCGATCAGCCGCGAGGTGGTCAGCCGGTTCGTGGCAGGCGAGGCAATCGAGGACGCCGTACGTGCGGCGCGTGCGTTGGCCGAGCAGGGCCTGTCGGCCAGCCTCGATCATCTCGGTGAGGACACCACCGATCTGGCCCAGGCGGTAGCGGCCACCGAGACCTATATCGGGCTGCTCGAGCGACTGGCCGCCGAGCACCTGACTCCGGCCGCCGAGGTCAGCATCAAGCTGTCGGCGATCGGCCAGAGCGTCGATGCAGCTTTTGCCCTCGAGCGGGCGCGGGAGGTGTGCGCCGCGGCCGAGCGAGCCGGGACCACGGTCACCCTGGACATGGAGGACCACACCACCACCGACTCCACGCTGAGCATCCTGCACACGCTGCGCAAGGACTTCCCGCAGACCGGCGCGGTGGTGCAGTCCTATCTGCGGCGCACCGAAGCCGACTGCGCGGCACTGACCGGCCCAGGCTCGCGGGTTCGACTGTGCAAGGGCGCCTACGCCGAGCCGCAGGACGTCGCTTACCAGGACAAGCACGAGGTGGACCTGTCCTACGTGCGCTGCCTCAACGTGCTGATGGCCGGCAAGGGCCGCCCGATGATCGCCACCCACGATCCGCGGCTGATCGCCATCGCCGGGGAACGCGCCGCGCGGTACGGCCGGATGCCGGAGTCCTGGGAGTACCAGATGCTCTACGGCACCCGGCCGACCGAACAGAAGCGACTCGTCGAACTCGGCCACACCGTCCGGGTCTACGTACCGTTCGGTCAGGAGTGGTACGGCTACCTGATGCGCCGGCTGGCCGAGCGCCCGGCGAACGTGAGCTTCTTCCTGCGCGCCGTGGCGACGAAAGGCTGACCCGGATGCGGCGACTGGCCATTCTGGGCGGCGGCAAGATCGGTGAAGCCCTTTTGTCGGGCCTGTTGCGCGGACCGCGCGCGCTCGACTCGATCGTGGTCAGCGAGCACAACGAGCATCGCGCGGCACACCTCGCGGCGACCTATCAGATTCAGGCCCTGCCGGTCGAGGACGCCGTCCGTGCGAGCAGTGTCCTGCTGATCGCGGTCAAGCCGCAGGACATCGCGGTACTGCTGGCGGAGATCGCTCCACACGCGGAGGGTCAACTCGTCATCTCCGTCGCGGCGGGCATCACGACCAGGCGGATCGAGGCGGGACTGCCGCCGGGGACGCCGGTCGTGCGGACGATGCCGAACACTCCGGCGCTTGTCGACCAGGCGATGACCGCGATCAGTGCCGGCGCACACGCCACCGAGGAACATCTCGTCGCCGCGGAGAGCGTGCTGGCCAGTGTCGGGCGGGTGATCCGGGTTCCGGAGTCTCAGCTCGACGCCGTCACCGCCCTGTCGGGTAGCGGACCCGCGTATTTCTTCTTCCTGGTGGAGGCGATGATCGACGCCGGGATCCTCCTGGGCCTGCCGCGAGCGGTGGCCGCTGAGCTGATCGTGCAGACGGCTCTGGGCTCGGCCACCATGTTGCGGGACACCGGCGAGCACCCCGTACAGCTACGGGAGGCGGTCACCTCACCCGGCGGGACCACGATCATGGCCATTCGGGAGCTCGAACGGCATGGCGTACGGGCCGCTCTGTTGGCTGCCATCGAGGCCGCTCGGGACCGCTCGGTGGAACTGGGCATGGTCGACGACTGATCGCCGGCGCGTCGGATCAGTGGATCACGCGCAGGTCACGCTTGGTTTGGGTGGCTCCCAACTATCGCTTCTGTCACATGCGTACCGATAGTGTCACGCCAGCACGTGCGCGTCAGCCGGAGGGGAAGCCGGCCGCCCGACACGTGGGCGAAGGTTTGGTGACTGGAAACTATGGCGTCCCAATCTGGTTCGGGTTCGCCCGGACGTCGCGTCAGCGGTGGCTCCGGTGATCCCGCAGCGCCGCAACGCTCCGTCGAGTCCTCGCGTCGTGGAAACCGCAAGAGCGAGGACGTGCCGCGCACGATCGGTGACAACTCACTCGGTGGCCTGTCCGCGGTCGCGTTCCTCACCGTGGCCGAGGTGGCAAGCCTCATGCGGGTGTCGAAGATGACCGTCTACCGGCTGCTGCACTCCGGAGAACTGGCCAGCGTGCGGGTCGGGCGATCCTTCCGCGTTCCTGAGTCCGCCGTGCATTCCTACCTGCGGGACGCCTTCAACGACACCGCCTGACCTCGACGCACCCAAAGTCGTCCGGCTCGGCTCAGCGCGAGGTCGCCCGGTATCGCCGTACGCCCAGTGGCGCGAAGACTGCGATGAACACAGCGGTCCAGATCAGGGTGAGAATGATCGGGTGCTCGGACGGGAAACTGTCCGTCGCGAAC
>JACCTM010000087.1 GCA_013812385.1 Geodermatophilaceae bacterium
GGCTTCATGATCGCGTGGGCGATCAGCCATACCGACCGGTTCAAGGCGGCCATCTGCGGCGAGCCGATCTTCGACCTGGAATCCGACTACGGCACCAGCGACGTGGCCTTTAACGGGCTAGAGCACCACGGCGGAGGTCCGCCACACGCCGAACGTGAGTGGTACGCCGAGCATTCGCCGTCGACCTTTGCCCATCAGACCACGACGCCGACGCTGATCTTCCACGGCGAGGCGGATGCGCGGTGCCCGATCGGACAGAGCGAGCAGATGTTCACCACGCTCAAGAAGGCCGGTTGCGTGGCGGAGTTCGTGCGCTATACCAACGGGTCGCACATGTTCTTCGCCGTCGGCCCGCCGGCCCACCGAGCCGACTTCCTGACCCGCACGCTGGGCTGGTTCACCGAGCACCTCGGCGGCCCGGAGGCCAGCTGACCTGACGACAACCGGGCTTGTCTCAGCACTGCCACGGACATCCGCGTGCGGGGTAGGACTTTGAGGTGCCAAGCCCGATCCGAGGAGGTTTGTTCGGTTAGAAGATGGCGAGCGGATTCACCGGGGAAGCAGTTCCGCCGGCTATCGCCAAGGGCGCGGCGACGAACAGGAACTCGTAGCGCTGCAGTTCGCGGCAGACCCGGGCAAGCTCCTCGACCCGACAGAAGTCCAGCAGCACCAGACCCATCGCGGCGATGCCGATCTGATGCAGCGGCAACGGGTATCGCGTCGGTGGCCCATCCCGGTCGTCCTCCTCCGATGCGACCGGTGCGGCCGGTGCGTCCGGTGCGTCCGACCCCTCGTGCCTGCGGACATCGCCGCCGTCCCCTGAAGCGTCCGGCGCGGCATCGTCGTCATCGACCAGGCCGAGGATCCGCGCTGCCAGCGGGGTCACCCGATCGGGCATGTCGCCGGTATAGACGGCCACCTCGTGATCGTGCAGCCACTCGATCGCGTCGGGGCCCAAACCGGGAGCGAACACGTTGCGCCCCAATGCTTCTTCGCGGGCGGCCGTGCCACCACGGACAACCGCGACGTCCCCGGCGGAAACCTCGACCTGCCCATGCCGTGCAGCCGCGTCCAGATCCTCGGCGCGGATCTCCTGGCCCGGTTCGAGCCAATCCAGTCCGAGGCCCGCCGGGACGTCGAGGAGCACACCGCGCGTCACGATCCCGCCACGCTGGGCGAAGACCGAGCCGTGGGTCAGGCCGGTGGGCGTGACCACATCCCGCAGGCGACGACCGTTGTAGACGGTGCCGTCGGGTGCGGCCACGTGGCTGACGCAGTCCAGGTGGGTCAGGCCCTGCTGGTGCATCGGCAGGCCCAGGTAGTCATCGGCGCTCATCGGGCTGGGGAACATCCGATGATCGACCTCGCCCGGCTGGCGCGGAGTCGCATGCGGTGTGATCGGCCAGGCCAGGGACAGCACGGTTCCAGACGTCGCGAGCCCGAGGGCGTTTCGTCGCTTGGCCTCCGAGATGTAGTTCAGCGTGCCCAGTTCGTCGTCCGGTCCCCAGCGGCCGGTGTTGCTGACCCGCATCGAGAGGGCGTCCAGCTCCTCGTCACTCCATGCTGACCGAACATCTCCCATGATCACCCTCACTGTTGTGGCGCATGGCAGACTACCATTCTGCAACGCAGGACAGGCGCTGCCTCAAAATGGTGATCTTGACCTTATGGTGGTTTTGGGGCCCGCTTTAAGGCGTGTCGCCGCAATAACGTCAAGATCACCGGGACAGGGGAGGGGCGTTCGTCGATGACCCAGTCGGCACATACCGGCGGACTCAGGGCGGTGGTTGCTGTCGACGCGCATGCTGTGACCGGGGAGGGTCCGGTCTGGGACGTAGACGCGGGTCAACTCATCTGGGTAGACATCCCGAGCGGTGAGATCCACCGCTTCGATCCCGCCGACGGCACCGATCGGGTGACGCACGTCGGGCAGCCGGTCGGCGCGGTGGCCCTCCGTGAGGGCGGCGGTCTGCTGCTCGCGGTACGGGACGGGTTCACCGCGATGGCTGGCGGGTCCGACGAGGTCGAGGACCTGAGGCTGACCATGATCGCCGCGGTCGAGGCCGACCGGCCGGAGAACCGGATGAATGACGGGAAGGTCGACCCGGCCGGGCGGTTCTGGGCCGGAACGATGGCCCTCGACTCGGCGCCGGGCGCCGGCACGCTCTACCGGCTCGACACCGACCGAAGCGTCCACCCCACCCTGACCGGGCTGACGATCTCTAACGGCATCGACTGGAGCCCGGACGCCACCACGATGTACTTCATCGACAGCACACCGGGAACTGTGACCGCGTACGACTACGACCAGCACAGCGGCTCGATCAGCCAGCCGAGAACCGTGATCGAGATACCGCCGGAGGATGGGTTGCCCGATGGCATGACCGTCCACGCGGAAGGCTGTCTGTGGG
>JACCTM010000172.1 GCA_013812385.1 Geodermatophilaceae bacterium
ACCGCCGGGAGCATCGTCGATCTGGCCGCCCAGTTGAGCCGCTGAGCCGGCTCAGTAGGTCACTTCCGACCGCGACTACCCGGTTCGAGGTGACCCACTGTCCGATCGCGTGGGCTCGCGCTCGATCATGTCCTGCTCTTCCTCGTAGTCCTCGTCCAGATAGTCGGACTCGTCGAAGGGTTCCCTCCCGGACAGGACCTTTTCGACCCGCTCGTTGTCGATCTCGTCGGTCCAGGTGGCCACCAGCACCGTGGCCACCGCGTTGCCGGCGAAATTGGTCAGCGCCCGGGCCTCGGACATGAAGCGGTCGATGCCCACGATCAGACCGACGCCCTCCACCAGCTCAGGCCGGTGGGATTGCAGACCACCGGCTAGCGTCGCCAGTCCCGCGCCGGTGACGCCGGCCGCGCCCTTCGAGGCGATGATCATGAACAACAGCAGCGAGATCTGCTCGCCGATCGAGAGGCCCTGTCCGGTCGCCTCGGCGATGAACAGCGAGGCCATCGTGAGGTAGATCGCCGTGCCGTCGAGGTTGAAGGAGTAGCCGGTCGGAACGACGATGCCGACCACCGGCTTGCTGACTCCGAGGTGTTCCATCTTGGCGATCAGCCGAGGCAGTGCGGTCTCCGACGAGGAGGTGGACACGATCAGCAGGAACTCCCGGCCGAGGTAGCGCAGCAGGCGGAAGATGATCAACTTCGCCACGATGCGCAGCAGACTCCCCAGGATCAGGAACACGAACAGGGCGCAGGTGATGTAGAACGCGATCATGATCAGGGCCAGCGCCTTGAGCGCGTCGGCGCCGGTCTCGCCGACCACTGCCGCGATCGCCCCGAAGGCGCCGATCGGGGCCGCCCACATGATCATCGCCAGCACCTTGAACACGACCCGCTGGAACACTGCGATCCCGCGCAGCGCCGCCTCACCCGTGCGACCGAGCGCCTGGATGGCGAACCCCACCAGCAACGCGACGAACAGCGTGGACAGGACGCTGTCCCCCACCAGTGGCGAGACCAGGGTGGTCGGGATGATGCCGAGCAGGAAGTCGACCGTGCCGGCCGCCTCCTCGCCGGCCGGTACTTCGCCCGGGGTGATGTTGATGCCCTGGCCGGGCTGGACGAGGTTGCCGACGACCAGTCCGATCGCCAACGCGAACGTGGACATGACGAGGAAGTAGCCCAGCGCCAGACCCCCGACCTTGCCGACCTTCGCAGCTTGGCGGACCGACCCGATGCCGAGCACGATCGTGCAAAAGATGACCGGACTGATCATAATCTTGATCAGCGCCACGAACCCCGTGCCCAGCGGCTTGAGCGCAATGCCGAGTTCCGGGTTCACCAGCCCGACGATGATGCCGAGGACGACCGCGGCGATCACCGCCATGTATAGCCAATGTGTGCGGTCCTTGCGGGCCGGTGGTGATCCGGTCTTCTCGTCGCTGTCCACCCGAGCTATCGAGTCTGTCCCTTCGCCGCGAGTGACCAGCGTCACTTCCGGGGACAGACTCTCACCCACCAGCGATTGCATCGTCAACCAACGGACCGCTTGGAGTACGGCCAGCGGTTCGGTTTGCTCGACAGCCGGTCAGCTGAGGGTGATCTGCCCGGGTTCAGGTGCTGCCTGGTCGGTCTTGACTGAGGCGGCGGTCTCCGGGATCGGCGGCCTCGGAATGCGCAGGATCGCAAAGGCTGCGACGACGCAGAGCAAACCGGCGGCGTACCACGCCGCGGCGTAGTCGCCGGTGCTTGTCCGGATGAGCCCCGCGACGCTGGCCGCCACACCGGCCCCGACCATGTGCGCCCCGAAGACCCAGCCGAACAAGATCCCGGAGCGTTCGAGCCCGAAGTGTTGCCGGCACAACGCAACGGTGGGCGGAACCGTGGCCACCCAGTCCAGGCCGTAGAAGACGATGAAGAAGAACAACGGCGGCTCGACCGTGGGACCGAGCACGGCCGGTACGACGAGCAGGGACAGCCCGCGCAGCCCGTAGTAGGCCAGCAGCAGTTTGCGGGAGTCGACCCGGTCGGTCAGCCAGCCCGAAGCCAATGTCCCGAGAATGTCGAAGGCTCCGATCACGGCCAGCAGACCGGCCGCTGTCGTGGGCGGCATCCCGTGGTCATGTGCGGCCGGAATGAAGTGCGTCTGGATCAGCCCGTTGGTCGACCAGCCGCAGATGAAGAAGGTGCCCATCAGGATCCAGAACGTGGCCGAGTGCGAGGCCTCACGCAACACGCGGATCGCCGTACGAGCCGCTCCGTCGCCCTTGTCCCCGCCCATGGCGTGGGACGGTGCGTCGGTGCTGACCTCGCCGGCTGCCGGATCGCCGTACGGGCGCAGCCCCACCGCCGCTGGAGACTCCGCGAGCAGGGCCAGGACGAACGGGATGAGCAGCAGCGCCAGTGCGGCTACCAGCAAGGCAGCCTGCCGCCAGCCGACGTTTTCCGTCAGGTTGGCGATCACCGGCAGGAAGACGAGCTGCCCGGTTGCCGAGGCCGCCGAGAACGCGCCCATCATCAGACCCCGGTGGCGTACGAACCAGCGGTTGGCCACGATCGCGCCGAACACGAGTGCCAGCGCGCCGGTTCCGAGCCCGACGCACAAGCCCCACAGCGCATAGAGCTGCCAGCCTGAGGTCATCAGCGTGGTCAGACCCATCCCGGCCGCGATCAACCCGAGCGCGGCAACGACCACACCACGAACCCCGAATCGCTCCATCAGTGCAGCCGCGAAGGGGGCGGTCAAGCCGTACAAGATGAAGTTGACTGTGATCGCACCCGAGGTCAGGGCCCGGGACCAGCCGAACTCGGCCTCCAGCGGCTCGATCAGCACGCCCGTGCTCGACCGGAACGAGGCCGCTGCCAGAAGTGCTGCGAAGGTGATGGCGGCGACCCACCAGGCCCGGTGGATACGAACCCGCCGACGGGCTGATGTCGTGTCAGGGCCGGCCGCGATCACCTCCGAATGCTCTCAGTTCTTGCCACGAAGCGGGCAGGACCGGTTCACTGGCCGCAGAGATGATGACCACCACGCAGCCGGCCTCGCAACCCGATCGGCCGCATGGGCGACAAAGCCGCCTCCCGCGCTCGGCTCGGCGCCACCAGCTGCTCTCGGCGGCGCGCGACATCTTCGTGGCGCGTGGTTACCACGCAGCCGCGATGGACGAAATCGCCGACCGAGCAGGTGTGTCGAAACCTGTTCTTTATCAGCACTTCCCGGGGAAGCGGGACTTGTATCTCGCGCTGCTCGACGAGCAAGTAAAACATCTGGGCGAGCGAATGTTCGCTGCATTGCAGGCGACCAGCGACAACAAGGAGCGGGTGCACGGCGCGATCGCTACCTACTTCGAATTCGTCGACACCGAGGGCGAAGCGTTTCGCCTGCTGTGGGAGTCCGACCTCCGCAATGACCCTGAAGTCCGCGACAAGGTGGAGGACGGCTTCGCCGCGATCGTCGCGGCCCTGGCCGACACCATCAACGCCGAGTCCGTTGCCGGGCCAGCGCAGTCCCATCTGCTGTCGGCTGGGCTGTCCGGCCTGGCCGAGATCAGCGCCCGCTGGTGGTTGGAACGCCGCAACGACCAGGCCAGCGATCTGAGCAAGGACCAGGCTGTCGCGCTCGTGTCGGCCCTGGCCTGGCGTGGGATCTCCGGTTTCCCGTTGCAGTCGGACCTGAGGCTGGACAAGGACAGCGAGTGATTCGCTGGACCCACGAGGCCGCCGGGCTGAGCGGGAGTTCGCCTACGGCGTAGGAGGCTCGCAGGCCCGCCCGGCTCGGCTGGGCTAGCCTCGGCGAGGCAACCGTCGGACCAGCCCGACGGTGCCAACGAAGGCGGGCAGCGTGGAAGTCAAGATCGGCGTGCAGCACTCACCTCGAGAGCTCACGGTGGACAGCCCCGAATCCCCCGACGAGGTTCAGCTAGCCATCACCGAGGCGATCGACCGGGGCCGTGGTGTCCTCACTCTCGTCGACGAGCGCGGCCGCCGCGTGGTCGTACCGGTGGAGCGGATCGCCTACGTCGAGATCGCCGAAGCCGACCACCGCCGGGTGGGCTTCAGCACACAGACCTAACCGCCGCAGCTCGCGACGAACCGAACCGCAGGCGGGCCGAGCAGGCGATGATCGGCTCATGACCTGGCAACGGATTCGAGAGTCATTCTGGTTCGTACCCGCCGCCTTGTGCGTGCTTGGCGGGCTCCTCGCAGAGGGGCTTGTGATCGTCGAGGAGGAAGTCGGGCGGCTTTCGCTCGGGCCGCTCAATGCATTGGTGTACCGGGTAGGGCCTAGCGGTAGTCGCGACCTGCTCGGCGCCATCGCGGGCTCGGTGCTCACCGTGGCCGCGACAAGTTTCTCCATCACGATCGCAGTGCTGACCCTGGCGTCCTCGACGTACGGGCCACGCTTGGTGCGCAACTTCATGGCCGACCGAGGTAATCAGCTGGTGCTCGGCGTTTATGTCGCCACGTTCGTGTACTCGCTGTTGGTGTTGCGATCGGTGCGCTCCGAAGGTGAACTCCTCGAAGAGAAGGCCTTCGTCCCGCACTTCGCGGTAACCGTGGCCCTGCTCCTTGCCCTGCTCAGCATCGGAGTGCTGGTCTATTTCATCCACCACGTCAGCGACTCCGTACAGGTGTGGACGCTGGCGCAGCGGACGAGTGCTGACCTCCTCGAGGTGGTGA
>JACCTM010000397.1 GCA_013812385.1 Geodermatophilaceae bacterium
TCCGATCTGCGAGCCCAGATCCTCGTACACCTCGGTCAACTCTGCGGCACTGGCCGCCTCCTTGAAGGTGCCGCCGGTCTCCTCGGCGATCTCTCGCAGTGACTCGCTGTCCACCGGAACCGGCTGCTCCTCGCCCTCGATC
This sequence comes from Geodermatophilaceae bacterium, assembly GCA_013812385.1. Taxonomy (GTDB): domain Bacteria; phylum Actinomycetota; class Actinomycetes; order Mycobacteriales; family Geodermatophilaceae; genus JACCQS01. Next base: position 143 of record JACCTM010000397.1, read on the forward strand.
TCGACGCTGCCGTAGTCGGTGCCGAACGCGATCGTGGACACCGGGACCCCGGCATCCCGAGCCGCGTCGATCGCCTGACTGTTCTCCCGACCGACGGTGTTGTAGCCGTCGGACAGCAGCACGATCCGCGCCGGCGGAGCCTCGTTGCCGGTCGATTCCAGGGTTGCCTGGAAGTTGTCGAGCACGGTCAGCGAAGCGAAGATGGCCTCTCCGATGGCGGTCGCCTCGTCGAGGTCGAGGTTGTCGAGCGCGGTCTTGACCGCGGTTCTGTCGATGCTGGGCGTCACAACCGGAGTTGCCGTGCCGGCAAAGGAGACGAGGCCGAGGTTGATCCGCTCGGGGAGAATATCCACGAAATCCTTGGCCGCGAGCTTCATCGCCTCGAACCGGTTGGGCGCGATGTCGTCGGCTTCCATGGACAGCGAGACGTCAACGGCCATGATCACGGTCGCACGTTCCCGCGGCACCTGTACCTCGGCACTCGGCTTGGCCAGCGCCACAGTGAACGTGGCAAGGGCCAGGACCAGCAGTCCGAAGGCGACGTGCCGTCGCCACCCCGGGCGTTTAGGGATCAGCCGGCTCAGGAGATCGACATTGGTGAATCGAGCCGCGAACTTCTTGCGCCGCAATTGCATAGCGACATACAGTCCGACGAGGGCAATGCTGGCGAGAAGCAACCACAGCCACACCGGCGCCTGAAAAGTCACCCTGACACCTACTGTCCTGCAGTCATCTGGAGGCACCGCCGGATGCGGTGTGCCGGCGATTTGCGACGTACCGGACGATGTCGATCAGCCACTCACGATCCGTACGCAGGGTCAGATGTCCGGCTCCCGCGCGACGCAGGGCCGTGGTGATCTCGGCGCGTTGCTCGGCTGCGGCCTGGGCGAACCGGTCACGTATGTCCTTGCGCTGCGTCGGCACCTCGATGGTCAGCCCACTCTCCGGATCGACCATGGTGACCAGGCCGATATCAGGCAGCTCGAGTTCTCGGGGATCCACCACTTCGATGGCCAACACGTCATGACGGGCGCCTAAGCCGCGTAGCGGACGCTGCCATGAGGTGTCCCCGAGGAAGTCGGAGATCACCACGACCAGGCCCCGGCGGCGTGGTGGCCGGCGCAGCAGTTCCAGAGCCGCACCGAGATCACCGCGGTGTCCAGACGCCGCCCGTTCGGTGGTGGCGGCGATGCGCAGCAGGCGGTTTCCCGCGGGCCGTCCGGGCCGAGCCGGAATCCGGATGACCTGCGTGCCGGTGGTGATGATGGCGCCCAGCCGGTTGCCGCCGTGCATGGTCAGATAACTGATCGCCGCCAGTCCGGCGATGGCCAGATCCCGCTTCTCGCAGCGCCCTGTCCCGAAATCCAGACTGGCCGAGAGGTCGAGAACGACCCAGGTCTCCAGTTCGCGGTCGACGATCGTCTGGCGGATGTGCGGCACGCTGGTACGGGCGGTGACCGGCCAGTCCATCCGGCGCACGTCGTCACCGGGGTGATAGATCCTCGACTCCCCCGCTTCGCTGCCCGGGCCCGGCAGCAACCCCAGATGATTGCCTTGCAGCAGACCGTCCAGCTTGCGCCGAACGGTCAGTTCCAGTCGGCGTAGGACGAATTCGGCCGACTCGTCGGCCAGCCGCGGTGGCGCAGGCAGGCTCACGCCGGCCGAACACCCTGGCCGGCGGCCAGCGCACCGCCCTGGGAGCCGCTGAACTGATCGGGCACCCGCGGACCGTCCGGTGCCGCCGGACCGTAGCCACCGGCCCGCTGGCGAGGGGTCACCTGAGGTAGCGGCACGCTCTGCAGGATCCGCTTGACGATGTGTTCGGTCGGCACGCCGTCGGCCAGTGCGTCATAGGAGAGCACCAGCCGGTGCCGCAGGACGTCCGCAGCGATGTCGAGGACATCCTGGGGCAGGACATAGTCCCGACCGCGGACCAGCGCGAGGGCTCGCGCGGCGGCGATCAACCCGAGCGAGGCGCGCGGGCTGGCGCCATAGGACACCCAGCCCGCCACGTCGGGCAGTCCATGCTCCGTGGGGTGCCGGGTGGCTACGAC
>JACCTM010000181.1 GCA_013812385.1 Geodermatophilaceae bacterium
CAACCCTGGCGATTCGCTGGCTGAACGCCAGGTGTGGCTGACTCCGAAGATGGTCCCGTATGCCATCTAGGGTGGGGTTAATGAGCGTGACCACCCCGGATCGGCGCGTGCTGTTCGTCCACGCCCATCCCGACGACGAGACGATCAACAACGGTGCGACGATGGCGCGGTACGCAGCGCAGGGCATCGGAGTCACCTTGCTCACCTGCACCCTCGGCGAGGAGGGCGAGGTCCTGGTTCCGGAGTTGGCCCGGCTGTCGGTCGAGCACGCCGATCAGCTGGGTGGCTACCGGATTTCCGAACTCGCGGCCGCCATGCATGAGTTGGGCGTCACCGATACGCGTTTCCTCGGCGGAGCAGGACGCTGGCGGGACAGCGGCATGATGGGAACCTCCGCCAACGAGCACCCACGAGCCTTCTGGCGGGCCGATCCGGACGAGATCTGCGCGGCAGCTGTGCAGGTCATCCGTGACGTACGCCCGCAGATCCTCGTGACCTACGACGAGAACGGCGGATATGGGCATCCAGATCACATCCAAGCCCATCGGGTAGCGATGGCGGCCTTCGATGCGGCCGCGGACCCGGAGTACCGCCCTGATCTGGGTCCGGCCTGGTCGATCACCAAGGCGTACTGGTGCGCGATTCCGATCTCGGCAATGCGGGCGGCCGTCGAGGCGATGCGCGGGGCGGGGGAGGACTTCTTCGATGTGACCGACCCCGAGGACATGCCGATGGGCACTCCGGACGAGTTGGTGACGACGGCCGTCGACGCTCGCGAACACCTGCCGGCCAAGATGGCCGCAATGCGAGCTCACGCCACCCAGATCCTGGTGGACGGGCCGTTCTTCGCACTGTCCAACAACATCGCCAACCAGGCATTCGCAGTCGAGTACTACCAGCTCGTACGAGGTCAACGTGGACCGACCGGCGACCCGGACGGGCACGAGGACGACCTGTTCAGCGGGCTACCGCTCGCTGCTCTCGCCGCCTCGAGATGACCCGGCGGGTGCTCGCCGGAGTCCTGGTCCTCCTGCTGGCGGCGGCGTGTGCGATCGTCGAGGTGTTCTACCTGCCGCTGCGGGCAGGGTCGGTCCTTGTCCCGTTGTCGGTGGTCGCCGCCGTCGCCGGAAATCTGGTCTTCACCCGAGCGATGCACGAGCTGACCGGCGCGATCTGGGCCGCGTTCCTTCCCGGAGCGGTGTGGCTGGCGGTGATCGGTCGTTCGGCGATCGCCCGACCAGAAGGAGACCTGCTGATCACCGACGGCGGCGCCTCCACCCAGACAGCGGTGGTCAACCTGGCCTTCTTGTTGCTGGGATCGCTCGCGCTCGCGTTCGCACTGGGCACCCTGCGCCGCCGCCCTCGACCGACTCAGGGGACCGCTGCGGCGTTAGGTACATCACGATCTTCCCCTGTCGAACCGGCGGTCGCTGATCAGCCGCCGGAAACCGCCGGAAGGACGTAGACCTCGGCACCGTCTGGAACTGTGGTGGACAAGCCCGAACCGTCGCGGATGTTGACCGTCCCCACGAACACATTCACGTGCTGGCGCAGGTCACCGCGTTCGTCGCAGATCCGCCGTACGAGCGCCGGGTTCTGCGCTTCCAGCGTGGCCAGCAGCTGGGCCACGTCGCAGCCCTGCCCGACCTCGATGTCCAACGTGCGGGCATTGTCGGTGAACTGGCGAAGAGCGCCCGGAATCCGGACCAGTACGGACAACTCAGCTCCCTTGAGCGGCCGGGCGCGAGCCGGGACCGCTTCCTGGCTGGGGTGAGACCGTTCCCGCTCGTACGCACAGCACGTCCGGCAGATGCGCGGCAATCTCCGACCAGCTCTCACCCTCGTCTGCGCTCGCGAACACCGAGCCGCTGCGGGTGCCGAAGTAGATGCCGGTCGTCGGTGAGTCGTCGGCGCACATCCCGTCGCGCATGACCGTCGCGTAGAAGGGGTGCGACGGAAGGCCCGTCGAGCTTTCCTCCCAGCTGTGTCCGGCGTCGGTCGAGCGGTAGACCCGAATGCGCGCCTCCGGTGGGAAGCGTTGCATGTCGGCCACCAGCGGGATCACGTACACCGTTTCTGCTGCGTGCGGATGGGCGACCATGTTGAAGCCGAAGTCGCCAGGTAGACCCTGGGCGATCGAGATCCATGAGTCGCCCCCGTCGTCGGAGCGGTAGACCCCGCCGTGGTTCTGGGCGAAGAGTTGATCAGGTCGATCCGGATGCCGAGCGACCTTGTGCACACATTGCCCGTACTCCGGGAACTCGTCGGCGGGCAGGAACGAACCCTGGATGCCCTTGTTGGCCGGATTCCAGCTGGCCCCGTCGTCGCTGGTCCGGTAGACGCCTCCGGTGGACATCGCGACGTGCATCTGCCGGCTGTCCTCGGGGTGCGGGAGGATCGTGTGTAGCGCCTGGCCGCCGCCGCCTGGCTGCCACTCCTTACGGTGCGGGTGATCCCACAGTCCCTGGTTCAAGGTGAACGACACACCCCGGTCCTCGCTGCGCCACAGTGCCGAGGGCTCCGTACCGGCCCAGACCAGATTTGGTTGATCGGCCGGCCCCGGCGTGATCTGCCACACCCGGGCCAGCGCCGCGTCGGTCTCTTTC
>JACCTM010000199.1 GCA_013812385.1 Geodermatophilaceae bacterium
TCGGCCGGCCGACTGCCCGACCCGTTGCCTTTCGAGGTCTACTGCCATTCGTTGGCTGACCCGTCCATCCTCGGTCCGTCCGAGCGAGCGGCGGGGTATCAGACGCTGACCCTGTTCGGCCTGCACACGCCGACCGCGTTGTTCGATCACGACAACGACGTCGTACGGACCGAGGCCACCCGCTTGGCGGTCGAGGGCTTGAACGGCATCCTCGCCGAACCGCTCGAGGACTGCCTCGCCTTGGACGCTGCCGGGGTCCCGTGCCTGCAGGCGGCCTCGCCGCTGGACGTCGAAGCCGCACTCGCGATGCCGGGCGGCAACATCTTCCACGGTGACTTGTCCTGGCCCTGGGCGGCCGAGCAGTCGCAGGACGGCACCTGGGGGGTGGAGACCGATGAGCCGAGGCTGGTCTATGCGGCCAGCGGTGGCGCTGTCCGCGGGGGCGCGGTCAGCGGCATCGGTGGGCACAACGCCGCGCACGCCCTGCTCGGTGGCTCATGAGGGGAATGCGGGCTGGGTGCTGAGTACGGCCGACAGCGAATCCAGGGCGCCGGGAACCAGCGAGTAGTAGGCCCACACGCCGCGCTTGTCCCGATCGAGCAGTCCCCCCTCGACCAGGATCTTGAGGTGGTGCGAGACAGTCGGCTGGCTCAACCCGACCGGCTCGATGAGATCGCACATGCAGACCGCGCCGTCGGAGGCCGCGATCAGGGACAGCAGGCGAAGGCGGGTGGGGTCGGCGATGGCCTTGACCCGGCGGGCCAGTTCGGTCGCCGCTGCGGCGCTCAGCGGTTCGCGGGCCAGCGGCGCGCAACACATCCCCGACGATGAGCCGGACAGCGCGATCGGCAGGGTTTTCACGAACCCAGTCTGCCCCACATATTGACATCTGTCGATGTCCGGAGCATCGTCGTTCGTAGGACATAGACAATCATCGATATAAGGAGATGCCATGAGCGAGTCCGCAGATGTCGCGCTCCGCGAGCAGGTACGGGCTCGGTACGCCGAGGCCGCCACCGCGGTCAGTCGGGGCGCCGCCGCTGAGGAGGTCAGGGCGGCTGAGTCCGAGTGCTGTTCGACCAGCTGCTGCACGCCGGGCAACAGCGAGCTCGACGGCTGGTCCGGTCCGGGTCTGTACGCGCCCGGCTTCACCGACGGCCTTCCCGCCGAGGCAGTCAATGCCAGCCTGGGCTGCGGGAACCCGCTGCTGGTCGCCGAACTCCGCGAGGGGGAACGGGTCCTGGATCTCGGCTCGGGCGGCGGCATCGACGTACTGCTCTCGGCCCAGCGGGTCGGACCGACCGGTTTCGCGTACGGCGTCGACATGACCGATGAGATGCTCGAGCTGGCCCGCGCCAACTCGGCCAAAGCCGGCGCCACCAACGTGGAATTCCTGCGCGGCGAGATCGAAGCCGTCCCGCTGCCCGACGAGGCAGTCGACGTGGTCATCTCCAACTGCGTCGTCAACCTGTCCACGGACAAGCCCGCCGTGCTGAGTGAGATGTTCCGCGTACTTGCACCCGGCGGACGGATCGGAATCTCCGACGTGGTGGCCGAGGACACCCTCACCCCGAAGGAGCGGGTGAGCCGCGGGTCCTACGTGAACTGCATCGCCGGCGCGCTGTCCCGTACCGAGTACCTCGACGGACTGGCAGCCGCCGGCTTCGTCGACGCCGAGGTGCGCTTCACCCACGAGGCCGCGCCCGAGATGCACGCCGCGATCATCCGGGCCACCAAGCCCGGCAACCCCGAACTGGCGTTTCAGTCGACCCGGTCACCCTCGTGAACGACGAGTCCCAGGTGGGACAGCACGGTCTCGGCGGCCCGCCGCCCGGACACCAGTGCTCCCTGGATGGAGCTGGTGTCGCGATGGTCGCCGCAGACGTAGACGTCCCCGGTACGTACCGGCTTGCGGAACTCGTGCGGGGCGGTCATCGAGGGCAGGGCGCGCGGTACGTCGTACGCGGCGATCCGCTCCCAGCCGGACGTACTGGTGCGGTACATCCGCGCGAGGTGCCCGAGGATGGCCTGTTCGTCCAGGGCATGGCTGCCCAGATCCGGGCCGTGCACGAGTGAGGTGGCGATCAACGCCCGACCCACGGGGGCGTACGACGGCGCGGCCTCGGTGACCACCACCGTGTTGTTGATCGGCGACTTCTCCGCGTCGACCACCAGCGTGGGCTCGTTCAGCGGCGACTCCCCAGCGGCGTGATAGACGGTGGTGACGCCCTTCCACGGCGGCGCCGTCACGCCCGGCAGCAGGTCGGCCGCCGCGTCGGAATCGGTGGCCACGACCACGGCCCGAGCGGTCACGACGCCCACAGGGGTCTCGACGGACAGCGGCGCAACGCTCGACGCGGGTGTCTGCAGGTGCAGGCTGCCGGCCGGCAGGCGGGCCGACAACTGCGCACCGAGCGCCTGCATTCCGGCCGCCGGCACGGTCGAGTCGCCACGGACGAACATCCGCATCATCAGGTCGGCAAACCGCCCGGATGTGGTCATCTCGTTCTCGAGGAGCAGACCGGCGAAGAACGGGCGCAGCACCCGATCGATCACCCGAGGCGACATCCCGTACCGCCGCCAGGTCTGTTCCGCCGTACGGTCGCGCTGGCCCAACAGAGCGCCGCTGGGCGCAAAGCCGACCGCGGCGGCGTAGGCGCCCAGCGCTGCCTTGTCCCGCAGCGAGCCGATCGGCGCCCGAATCGTGGCCAACGCAGCCAACGGTTCCCGGCGCGGGTCGGCCAGGCGCACCACGGATCCCTGCACGTGCAGCAGCATCGCCCGGCTGAAGTAGCGCAGGTCCAGGGCGTCGGTGTCCAGGACCCGCCGCACCTCTGGATAGCCGGTGTTCAGCACCTGGAAGCCGCGGTCCAGCAGGAAACCGTCGATCCGGTCGGTGCGGGCCCGGCCGCCCACGCCGTCGGAAGCCTCGAGGACCTGGACGTCCAATCCGGTCGCACTCAGCTTCGAGGCACAGGCCAGCCCGGCCAATCCGGCACCGACAACGACGACATCACACTTCGAGGGCAGGGACATGTTGCTCCCTTACCCCTCCGATGCCCTCGACACGCGCCACGCGCTCGCCGCGAGGTCAGCGTCCATGTGATCCGATGCACAAGCCGGATGTTTCGCCACGGTTACGGCGCCGGTAGTGTGCATCGAATCCCCCACGTACGTCGGGTCGGGCCTCACGCGGGGTTCGGCGACGGTGAGCCATCTCCGTCTCGTGTCCGCAGCCGAGGGTTCGCCGCCGGCGCTAGGAGTTGAGATGACCTCGGTTGCCATACCAGGGCTGGACACCGCCCCCACCGATCACGAGCGGTTGCTCGGTTGGGTCCGCGAGGTAGCCGCGCTCACCACTCCGGAGCAGGTTGTCTGGGTCGATGGCAGCCCCGCCGAGTGGACCCGGCTGACCGACAAGCTGGTCGAGGCGGGCACCTTCACCCGACTGTCCAAGAAGCCGAACTCGTTCTACGCCGCCTCGGACCCGACCGATGTGGCCCGGGTCGAGGACCGCACCTTCATCTGCTCCGTCCGCGAGCAGGACGCGGGTCCCACCAACAACTGGATGGACCCGGCCGAGATGAAGGCCATCATGACCGAGCTCTACCGGGGGTGCATGCGCGGCCGGACGATGTACGTTCTCCCGTTCTGCATGGGCCCGATCGAGGCCGACGAGCCGATGTTCGGGGTGGAGATCACCGATTCGGAGTACGTCGTGGTGTCCATGCTGGTGATGGCGCGCACCGGCGCGCGAGCCCTCGAGGCGATGGGCAGCGACCGGTCGTTCGTACCGGCCCTGCACTCCGTCGGTGCGCCGCTCGAGCCGGGCCAGCAGGACGTGGCCTGGCCATGCAGTGACACCAAGTACATCGTCCAGTTCCCCGAGGAGCGCACGATCTGGTCGTACGGCTCCGGGTACGGCGGAAACGCGCTGCTGGGCAAGAAGTGTTACTCGCTGCGGATCGCCTCGGCGATGGCGCGCGACGGCGGCTGGCTTGCCGAGCACATGCTGATCCTGAAGCTGACCAGCCCGGCGGACCAGACGCACTACGTGGCCGCGGCCTTCCCGTCGGCCTGTGGCAAGACGAACCTTGCGATG
>JACCTM010000259.1 GCA_013812385.1 Geodermatophilaceae bacterium
GCGCCAGTACTTGACCGATCGGCGGGCGAAGAGCAGGGCCAGCAGGGCTGCCGCGCCGAAGGTGATCGCCAGGGCGACCGGGCCGTACACCGTGCTCTGCACCCGAAGCTGAACCGGCGTGCCGAGCAAACTGCCGGCCGGCGAACTGATGCTGGCGATGACAGTGAAGCTTCCTGAGCGCTGCACGTTGGCCGGAACCGGGATGGTGGTCCTGGTCTGCGCGGGCAGCACCTGGACGACGTTGGTCGTGGTGACCCCGGGCGCCCCACGCGGAGCCAGCCGTACGGTCACCTCGACGGTGAACGGATTGTCGTTCACGACGGTGAGCACCAGCGGTGCGTCTGCTGAAGCGAGGCTGTACGTGCCGTTGGCCGGCGCGACGATGCCGACCGTCGCCCCAAGGGCGGTGACGGCAGCGGCGACGTCACGCACCGCGGCTTCACCAAGGGCCGGGTCGGGTCCTCGGTTGCTGGTGGCCGCACGTGCCAGGGCGCGATCGAGAGCCAGCAGATCGGTGTCCGGGTCGGTCATGGTGCTGGCGAAGTCATCGCGGGCCCGCATGGCCTCGATCAGCACGGAGAGCTGCGACTCCGGGATGGTCCTGGACTCCGGGGCCGGAGCGAGGACCGTACGAGCCACCGGCGCAGATACGGCCGCATCCAGATCGACGACCTGCTCGGTGGCCAGCCACGGCTGCCGCGCGGCGGCGGTCATCAGGACGCCGGCGGTCGCCGGGTCGAAGTTGCGCCTCGGAGTGAGCAGCAGGTGCCGGGGCTGAGCCAGGCCCTCGGCCGCGGTGACGACCAGCTCGGCGAGAAAGCGTTGCTGGGCCGTCGCCTGCGTGCCTGGCTTGGTGACGTCGCCCTGCAGCAGCCCGCTCAGGACGTGGTCACCGACCAGCGCTGTGATCGGTCCGGACTGCGTCTGGATCGTGCTGATCGGTTCCAGGGTCCCCGCATCCGCTTCGGGAAGGAATGTCAGCCGGTCCTCGGCGATCACCTGGGTGGCGCCGTGCTCGGCCAGGGTGTCCACCACGGCGGGATTGGCGGCGCTGCCGTCCGGCGGCCAGGCCATGGACTGGATGGGCGACACACCGAGGATCTCCTGGATCAGGTCACCGGAGGGCCCATCGGATAGCAACCGTTCGACGGCCGGTCGCTGCCCACGAGAGATCAGGGCGGCCAGGTCTGGATCGGCGTAGACCAGGGGCACGACTGGCAGGTTGGCTGCCAGGGTGCGCAATCGGGCCAACCAGTTCGCCGCATCGGTGCTCGCGGCCGACGAAGTCTGCTGCTGGCCGTCGACCAGCACCTGATAGTCGCCGCCGGCCAGGATCTGCACCGCTTCGAGCAGCGCTGGATCCACGGCAAGGGTCACCGGGTCGGGCGCGGGACTGGACCCGTCGGTATCGGGTGAGTTCTCGACGGCGGCCAACGCCTTGTCCAGCCGACCCGCAGGCCGCAGGGACTCGGCGAATTCGGAACCGGTGAAAACGCCTGCGGCGTTGCGTTCCGGGTTTGCCACCAACGGCCACAGCCAGGACAACCCGGTGATCGCCGTCGGAGGCTGCGCGAAGTAAGGCAACAGGATCACCTGCTCGCCGACTCGACTCTCCGGATCCGAACCGGCCCGGCCGTTCACGTTGACCAGGAGCGGATAGGCGCCGCTGGCGGACACGCGGAGCTCCTCCGGCGTGGTCGTGTAGGTGAACGGCAAGACCCCCGAGCCGGCCAAGGTGCGGCTCAACGCGACGAACGGGGTGCTCGAATCGTTGGCCTCGACCGGGTCGGAGTCGTTGTCGGCCAGATCCGTTCGAGTCTCCAGTGCCACGCCGCGCTGCAGGCGTACGGCCAGATCGGTGACCGGGATGTCGGTGGTGTTGACGAACCGGCCGCGGATCTCGATCACCGTGCCGGGTGCGCCGACCTCCGGAGTGATGCTCTCGATGACGATGTCCACCGGGCGGTCGCCTGGCGCGGACTGCGCCGGCGTGGCCGTACTCACCAGCGCGATCAGCTGCACGGCGAACATCAGCAGCACCGCAGCGAAGGCGGCCAGGGGCGCGGGACTCAACCGGGCAACGCCGTACGAGCGTCTCGTTCTGCGCCGAAGGAGTGGGTGCGGTGGCGTCACGCGGAGTCGTCCCCCGCGGTCACGCGATGTCCGCGAGCAGGCGCGGAGCCCGCTCGGCGAGGGCCCGTTCGTCGGCGTAGGCCAGCGTGGCCGACAGCTCTTCGAGGGGCACCCAGGCCACTTCGTTGACCTCGATGTCCTCGTCGGACAGCGCACCCCCGACGGCACGAAGCAGGAAATGATGCACGGTCTTGTGGATCCGCCGGCCGTCCGCGACGAACCAGAAGTCGATCACGCCCAATGGCGCCAGGATCTCGCCGATGATGCCGGTCTCCTCGGCGACCTCGCGGACCGCGGTGTCCTCGGGAGACTCGCCTAGTTCGATGTGCCCCTTGGGCAGCGACCAGAGCAGCCGGCCCTTGCGATCGATCCGACCGATCAGTGCCGCGACCGGAACGTCGCGTTCGGCGTCGACGACGAGCCCGCCGGCCGAGGTCTCATCGACACGGCGCAGCCGGCGCGCGGGTCGAGTCGACTTGCCACGGCTGGGCATTGGTCGAGGGTAGCGCGATGCCCGGTGTGCTTCCGGTACGTCGCGGCCGATCGCGCTCGATCGACCCAGACAGGTCGGCTGAGCACCCTGGCCTACCCTGGCCGGTCGTGGCCGAGACGAACAACCCTCAGATCAGCGCCGCGCAACGTCGAGCGGTCAGCGAGCTGGTCGCCATCGCCCCGGTGCTCGACGACCTAGCCGCAGCCCTGAACGGGTACGAGGTGCACCTGGTCGGCGGTTCGGTACGCGACGCTCTGCTCGGCCGGCTGCTGCTACCCCGAACGGCAGCGCACCGGTTGGCCGGCCCGGGCGGGTCGAGCAGCGCAGCGCAGGACCCGTACGGCGCGCTGGACCTGGACGTGACCACCAATGCTCGCCCGGCCGACGTCCTGCGCCTGGTCGAAGGCCTGGCCGAGGCGGTGTGGACGACCGGGATTGAGTTCGGCACGGTCGGGATCGCGCATCGCGGCTGGCGGATCGAGATCACCACCTACCGGGCCGACACCTACGACCGGACCTCGCGCAACCCTGACGTCCGGTTCGGCACCTCGTTGGCCGCCGATCTGGCCCGCCGGGATTTCACGATCAACGCGATGGCTTTCTCGCTCGGGCCGGATCGGACGTTCACCGACCCGTACGGCGGGCTGGCCGACCTGGTGGACCGGCGGCTCCGTACGCCGTCCGCGCCGGAGGACTCGCTGGCCGACGACCCGCTGCGAATGATGCGCGCGGTCCGGTTCGTCTCCCAGCTGGATGTCACCCTGGACCCGGCGCTGCTGGCCGCGATCACCGGGATGTCGGCCGAGCTGGCCCGCATCACGCCCGAGCGGCTGCAGGCCGAGTTGT
>JACCTM010000263.1 GCA_013812385.1 Geodermatophilaceae bacterium
TAGCCGTACTGCGGATAGCCGTACGGTGCTTGGAATCCCGGGTGGGGGGCGTGACCGGGCCCAGGGGCATAGCCCGGCGGTGGCGGGCCTTGGCCGTAGCCAGGACTCGGGTAACCGGATGGCTCCCCGTACCCGCTCGGCGCACCGTATCCGTATCCGTAACCAGTGGCCTGCCCCTGCTGCGCCGCGAAGGCCTGGGTGCGGGGAGGTCCGCTGTAGGACGAGCCGAAGTCCTCCGAGCCGGGATGCTGAGTCGTGGCGTTCGAGTCGGGATGGTTCGGTCGGTTGCTGTCGTTATCGCCGGACTGACTCACTGTCTCCCTTTCGCGCAACCTCGCTGATCGCCGGTCGAGCCTACGGGCTCCCGACATTCAGACGGCTCTCGCGGGGCCGTGGTTCCGGATCGGCGTCACGACCGGCGGTACGCCGCCAGGACGCGTGCAAGGCGGCGTAAGGGCCATCCACTCCGACCAGGGCTGCGTGGCTACCACGCTGGGCGATCCGACCGCGGTCGACGACGATCACCTCGTCAGCGCGCTCCGCCGAGGACAACCGGTGCGCGATCGTGACGGTGGTCCGGCCGTTGGTCAGGGCGTCCAGAGCCGTGGTCAATCGCCGTTCGGTGGCTGGATCAACCGCTGAGGTCGCCTCGTCGAGGACCAGCAGATCCGGGTCGGCGACGTAGGCGCGGGCGATCGCGACCAACTGCCGCTCTCCCACCGACAGGGACTCCCCACGCTGGCCGACGCGGGTCGAGACCCCGCGGGGCATCCCGGCCAGCCAATCGGCCAAGCCGAGGTCGACGAATGCCTGCTCGGTCTGGGCATCGGTCCGGTCGGGACGCCCGTACCGGACGTTGTCGGCGATCGTCGCGTCGAAGAGGAACCCGTCCTGCGGAACCATGACCACACGCTCGCGCAGGGAAGCGAACCGCACGGCATCCAACGCGACCCCGCCGACCCGGACAGTGCCGGTGTTCGGGTCCATCAGCCGGGTGAGCAGCTTGGCGATGGTCGTCTTTCCGGAACCGGTCTGTCCGACCACGGCGACCCGCCGGCCCGGCTCGATGTCGAGATGGACATCGGTCAGCACCTCCGGGCCGTCGCCGTAAGCGAAGTGCACGTGGTCGAAGTCCACGGACAACGAGCCGGCCGGCAGGTCGACACCGTGGGCCGGATCTGCGACGTCGGGCTCGGTGTCGAGGATGTCGAGCACCCGGCGGAAGCTGGCCAGCGCGTTCTGGGCTTCGTTGAGCACTTCGCTCGCCGTGGCCAACGGGGTCAGGAACAGGGTGACGAGGAAGAGGAAGGCGACCACGGTTCCGGGGCTCAGGTCACCGGATACGCCCAGCATGACACCGAGGATGACCACCCCGGCCGTGGCCACCGCGGCGGCGAATTCGACGGCGGAGAAGAAGCCGGCCACCAGTGACTGCGCTTTTACCGCCGATCGGTAGTGGGCATCGATCGCCTTGTCGACGCGGGTCGCCGTGCGGTCACCAACGCCGTACGCACGGACGGTCACCGCTCCGACGACTGACTCGCTGACCGCGCCGAGCATCTCCCCCACTCGTTGCCGGACCGTTCCGTAGGCCACCGACAGCCGGCGTTGGAAGAACCGCACGGCCAACGCCAGCGGGAAGAAACAGAGGTAGACCAGCAGGGTCAACTGCCACGAGTAGACGGCCATCACCACGGTCGCGATCACGATCTGGCCCAGGCTGACCACGCCGAGGATCCCACCCCATTGCATGAACACCGACATCTGGTCGACGTCGCTGGTCACCCGCGAGACCAGCGTGCCCCGGCGTTGGGTCTGCTGGTGCAGCATCGAGAGGTTGTGGACGTGGCCGAAGGCACGTACCCGCAGGGTCGCCAATGCGCCCTCGGTGGTCCGGAACACGCGATAGTTGAGGAAGTAGGCCGCTATCCCGGTGAGCACGACGACACCGAGGCAGACCAGGACGGCGGTCCGTACGAACCCGGAGTCGGCACCGCCGGGGGTGGTCAGGCCGCGGTCGATGGACTGCTGGATCGCGACCGGCACCACGACCCGCCCGCTGGTCGCCAGCAGGGCCAGGGCGACGGTGACCGGCAGCCCGCGTCGCAACTCGGGCAGCATGCGCGCGCCCCTGACCAGGGTCTTGATCGCCCCGTCGTCGCGGTGCTCTGCTGCTGTCGTGAGCAGCCCGGCTTCGGCGAGTTCGTCGCCGTCCTCCTGTGACATGGCCCTTGGCACGTCAGACACCCACCGTCTCGTAGGCCTGGACCAGCGCCGCGTAACCGGGCACGGAGTCCTGCAACTGCTCGTGACTGCCACGGGCCACGATCTGCCCGTCGGCGAGGAAGACGACCTCGTCAGCAAGGGTGATCGTAGCCTTGCGGTAGGCGATCACCACGACGGTCGCCGGCCAGCCCGCGGT
>JACCTM010000309.1 GCA_013812385.1 Geodermatophilaceae bacterium
GCCAGTGCGGTCAACCGCGCCGACATCATGCAGCGCCAAGGCCACTATCCGCCGCCGCCCGGTGCCTCGGACGTCCCCGGCTTGGAGTGCAGCGGGGTCATCTCCGAGGTTGGCTCCGAGGTCATCGGCTGGGCGGTCGGCGACAAGGTGTGTGCGCTGCTGGCCGGTGGGGGCTACGCCGAGCGAGTCAGTGTCCCTGCCCTCCAAGTACTTCCGAGCCCGTCCAGGCTCGACCTGACTTCCGGCGCCGGATTGCCGGAGGTGACCTGCACCGTCTGGTCCAATGTGGTGACGCGCGCCGGTCTCACGGCCGGGGACACGCTGCTGGTCCACGGCGGATCCAGCGGCATCGGGACGATGGCCATTCAGCTCGCCGGCCTGGTCGGTGCAACGGTGTTCGTGACGGTCGGCTCGGCAGCCAAGCGTGACTTCTGCCTCGAGTTGGGAGCTGCCGCCGCGATCAACTACCGCGAGGAGGATTTCGTGGAGCGGATCGCCGAACTGACCGACGGCCGCGGGGTCGACGTCATCCTCGACAACATGGGCGCGTCCTACCTGGCCCGCAACGTGTCGGTGCTGGCGCCGGACGGGCGGTTGGTGATCATCGGAATGCAGGGTGGCCGCAAGGGTGAACTGGACATGGGCGCACTGCTGGCCAAGCGAGCCTCTGTGCACGCCACGGGCTTACGCGGGCGGCCGGTCGAGGGTCCGTCGGGCAAGGGGGCGGTGGTCGCCGCCGTACGCGAGCACGTGTGGCCGGCGGTCGAAAGCGGTCGGGTACGGCCGATCATCGACCGGATCCTCCCGATGTCCGAAGCCGCCGAAGCACACCGCGTGGTCGAAAGCAGCGCCCACATCGGCAAGGTGCTCCTCGAGGTCCCGCGCTGAGCGGAGTTAGCTCAGGGCTGCCAGTGCGTCGAGGATATGGTCGACCTCGGTCGCGGTGTTGTAGTGCAGCAAGCCAATTCGGACGGCACCGCCTTCGGCGTTGACGCCCAGGGTGTCGAAGAGTTCGGTCGCGTAGTAGTCACCGTCCCAGGCGCAGATGCCGCGCTCGGACAAGAACTCGTTGACCTCACGGGGATGTGTGCCCCGCACCGTGATCGACAGGGTCGGCGTACGCCGCGGAGCCGACCCGAGAATCGTGACGTGCGGCATGTCGCGGAGGCCGTCCTCCAGCCGTACCAAGAGGTTCTGCTCGTAGGTCTCCGCTGCGCCCATCGAGGCCAGGATGCGTTCGCGCCGGGTCCCCTCCGTGGGAATCAGGTCGGCCAGGTAGTCCGCGGTCGCGGCCAGTCCGGCATAGAGTTCGAAGGGCGGCGTACCGGTCTCGAACCGCTCGGGCACCCGGTCGGGTGAGGGTACGAGCTTGTCCGGGTGCAGGTCGTCCAGGAGAGCCGGGTCGGCTGCGACGGCGCCGAGGTGCGGGCCGCAGAACTTGTACGGCGACACCGCTAGCAGATCGGCTCCCAACTCCTTGATGTCGAGTGGGAAATGCGGAGCCGCGTGTACGGCGTCGACGTACATCAACGCCCCGACGTCGTGGGCGCGCCTGGCGATGGCGGCCACATCGGGCCGGGTCCCCACGGCGTTGCTGGCCGCAGTGACCGCGACCAGCCGGGTTCGTTCGTTGAGCAGGTCGTCGTACTGCCATTCCGGCAGTTCGCAGGTCGCGATGTCCACTTCTGCCCAGCGGACGGTGACCCCGGCAGCGCGGGCGGCCTGCAGCCACGGCCGGATGTTGGCATCGTGATCGAGGCGGGAAACGATGATCTCGTCGCCCAGCCGCCAGCTCTTGGCCAGAGCACGGGACATCGTGTAAGTCAAGGACGTCATGTTCGGACCGAGGACGACGCCTCCCGGGACCGCCCCGACCAGGTCCGCGATGGCGCTGCGCCCAGCATGGACGAGCTCCTCGGCCAGGGCCGAGGCCGGGAATGGGCCCCCACGGTTGGCCACCGCGGTGCGCATGGTGTTGCCCACCGCCGACGCGACGGAGTAGGGCACCAGGCTGCCTGCGGCGCCGTCGACGTGGACGAAGCCGTCAGCCAGCGACATGAACTGTCCCCGTACCCGAAGCACGTCCAGCTCAGTTGTGACAGATTCGGACACCAGCACACCCTAGCCATCAGGCCGTGCCAGCGCCCCGACCGCAGGATGTGAATGTCAGCCGACCTCATCCGGTTATGGCCTGACTCGACCGCGCGGAATTGCACGGGGCAGGATGGTGAGATGACTCAGCCAGATCAGCAGCCCCAGCAGCCCCAGGTCGTCGTGATCGGACCGGATGGTCGCCCGATCGGAACGATGCCTGCTCCGGACGCGGATGCGCAGGCGGCCATGCTTGCCGCAGGCGCCGGACCGGAAGGCCGTGAGGCCGCCGACGTCACTGCCGAGGTCGAACAGTTGGGCGAGATGATCTCGGAGCCGGCCAAGGTGATGCGGATCGGTTCGATGATCAAGCAGCTACTCGACGAGGTACGGGCCGCACCCCTCGACGATGCCAGCCGAAATCGTCTGCGTCAGGTGCACGAGCGCTCGATCCACGAACTCGAGGACGGGTTGTCCCCCGAGCTTCGCGACGAACTGCATCGGCTCTCGCTGCCCTTCGGCGACAATACGACACCCAGCGATGCCGAGCTACGGATCGCCCAGGCGCAGCTGGTCGGTTGGCTGGAGGGGCTGTTCCACGGCCTCCAGACCGCGCTGTTCGCCCAGCAGATGGCAGCGCGGGTCCAACTGGAGGAAATGCGCCGCCGAGCGTTGCCCGGTGGGCCGTCGACGGGGATGCCAGGCCAGCTGCCCGGCCAGCCCGGGAAGTCGAGTTATCCGGGGAGTGCCGAGCATGCCGGCGGGGGGCAGTACCTGTAGGCCGTTCGGCTCGCCTTTCCCAGGCAAAAGGCCGGTTCGCTACACAACCGCCTCTTTCGCCGGCTCAGAGCTGCTTGCTGGCCTCCCGCCGGGACAGGCCGGACATCTGGTCGCCATGGTCGGCGAGATACCGCCGTACCCAGTCCGGGTCGGTCTTGGCGTACTCCCGAAGCGACCAACCGATGGCCTTGCGGACAAAGAACTCGCGATGTCCGAGATTGGGGGACAGGCAGTCGGTGAGCAGGTCCAGATCGGTATCGGCCTTTGAGCCGACCTGGGCGATGATCGAGGTGCGCCGGCGCCAGATGTCGTCGTCGGTCGCCCACTGGCGCAGCGTCGGTGCGACGTCCGCAGAGTCGGAGCGCAGCATCGGCCCCACGCGGCGGATCGCGACCTCGTCGACGTAGTCCCACCAGGCTCCGGACACGATCAGGTGCTCGTACAGCGGCAGGGTGCCCGGGTCCTGGTACGAGGCGTACGCGCGGTGTCCGGTCAACGCGATGGCGGCGTAACGCTCCTCGCGGAAGGCCGCCTCGTCCCACAGGGTTCGTACCGCCGCCTCCCAGCCGGCTCGATCCGGTAGCCGGTGCTCGGCGTACACGGTCCGGCACAACCGCTGGACGTCTGGCATCCGTACGCCGCGATAAGGCATGGCCGACTTCATGTACCGCTGCTGTCCCGCCGCTCGCTGGGGATCGCCGACGGCAGCCAGGCCCGTACGGACCGCACTCAGCAACTCCTGCATGTGCTCACGATCGATCGGTCAGCTTCGGGGCGCCTGAACAGCTGTCGACGCGGTGTCCGACCAGAGCAGGTGGTCCAGATAGTTCGCGAATCCGTCCTGGTCGTTGGTCCCGGTGATGTCGTCGGCGACCGCCAACACGTCCGGGTGAGCGTTGGCCACCGCGACAGCTCGGCCGGCCCAGCCGAACATCGGCAGGTCGTTGGGCATGTCGCCGAAGACCAGCACGTCGCGTCGGTCCACCCCGTACCGCTCCAGCGCGACCGCCAGACCGGTGGCCTTGGTGACGCCGGGCGGGCAGAGTTCGATGAAACCCAGGCCGGCGTGGGTGAGCTCGGCGATCTCCGGCGCCACGACCGTACGGGCCATGGCCAACAACGAGTCCTGGTCGTGCACAGGCGAGCACAGATAGAACTTGAGTGCCAAGCCGTCGGCCGGTAGGTCCGCTCGCACCACCACCTGCAAGCCCTCGTTGTACGGCCAGGCGAAGCCGGGTTCGACGTACAAGACGTGCTTGCCGTCGACCGGATACTCACCGGCGTACAGCAGCGGCCCGGTCACTATCTCGATCTGGGCAGTGATGTCGAGGGCCAACGCGCTGGGCATGGTCTCTTGTCGCAGCACCTCGCCGGTGGCCAGGTCGCCGACGAAAGCGCCTTGGGCCAGGACCACGATGCCCTGGCCGCCGAAGTACTCCTCGACCGTGTAGAGCAGCCGCGGCGCGCGCCCGGTCACGCCGACGACCGGAATGCCCTCGGCCCGCAGCCGGGCCAGGGCAGCGGCGTTGCGGGTGCTGACGTGCGCCGAGGAGTTCAGGAAGGTGCCATCGAGGTCTGTGGCCACCAGCTTCGGCCGCCAGGACGTGTCGGTCAGCACGGTGATCTTGACCTTGTGGTGGCGACACGCCGAGAAGAGCGCCCAGAAACCGCAAAAAGGTCAAGATCACCACGGAAAAGGCGTGGCTGGCGGAACAGGCAGGGCGGGCTAGCCAATGGGTTCCAGGATTTTCCGGCCACCGAGATGCGGGCGCAACGCCTTCGGCACGCGCACCGATCCGTCGGCCTGCTGGTGTACCTCGAGCAGGCAGGCGATGGTCCGCGCGATCGCGCACAGCGTCCCGTTCAGAGTGGCCGCGGTCTGCGGCCGG
This sequence comes from Geodermatophilaceae bacterium, assembly GCA_013812385.1. Classification (GTDB taxonomy): domain Bacteria; phylum Actinomycetota; class Actinomycetes; order Mycobacteriales; family Geodermatophilaceae; genus JACCQS01. The sequence continues at coordinate 4,761 of JACCTM010000309.1, forward strand.
CCGTCCTCGTCGCGGTAGCGGATGTTGAGCCGTCGGGCCTGAAACGTGGTGCAGTTCGACGTCGAGGTCAGCTCGCGGTAGGCCGACTGCGACGGGAACCACGCCTCGCAGTCGTACTTGCGTACCGCGCTGCTGCCCAGGTCACCGGCCGCGATGTCGACGACCTGGTACGGCAGTTCGAGTGCGGCCAGGAACTGCTGCTCCCATGCGAGCAACCGCCGGTGCTCGGCGACGGCCTGGTCCGGCGTACAGAAGGAGAACATCTCCACCTTGTCGAACCAGTGCACACGCACCAGTCCGCGGGTGTCCTTGCCGTACGA
>JACCTM010000174.1 GCA_013812385.1 Geodermatophilaceae bacterium
ACAACATCGTCTTCCACGCCCAGATCTGGCCGGCTCAGCTGCTCGGCTACAACGGGCAGGGGAACAAGGGTGGAACGCCCGGCGGCTACGGAGCACTGAACCTGCCGACCGAAGTCGTGGCGAGTGAATTCCTGACCCAGGAGGGCAAGAAGTTCTCATCCTCCCGGTCGTTGGTCATCTACGTACGCGACTTCCTCGCCCGATACGACGCGGATGCCCTTCGATACTTCATCGCCGTCGCCGGCCCGGAGACGCAGGACACCGACTTCACCTGGGCGGAGTTCCGGCGCCGCAACAACGACGAGCTGGTCGCCGGCTGGGGAAACCTGGTCAACCGGTCGATCTCGTTGACGGCCAAGAACTTCGGCTCCATTCCTGCCGCCGGCGAACCGACGGCGGCTGACCGGCGGTTGCTCGAATCCACCTCCGGCGCTTTTGCCCGGATCGGTGGCCTGCTCGAACGCTCGAGACAGAAGGCCGCGGCCACCGAGTCGATGCGGGTGGTCGCCGAAGCCAACAAGTACCTGTCCGACGAGGCGCCGTGGAAGCTTCGGGAGACCGATCCCGAGCGGATGGCCACGGTGTTGCACGTCGCCCTGCAGGCGGTCGACGACTGCAAGGCCCTGCTGACCCCATTCCTTCCGTCCTCCGCGCAGACCGTGCACGAGCTGCTCGGCGGTACGGGCACGTGGTCTGCCCTACCGAGGATCGACGAAGTCGAGGATCTGGACGACGGGTCGCCGTACCCGGTCATCACCGGCGACTACACCGAACAGTTGGCCACCTGGCACTCGGTGCCGCTCGTGCCGGGTACGCCCTTGGCCGCGCCGACGCCGGTCTTCAAGAAACTCGACGAGAGCATCGTGGACGAGGAGCTCGCCCGCCTGGCCGCCGATGAGTCGGAGTAGGTCGGCTCGGGCGAACCGGCGAGGACGCGACCGGTGAGCGCAGCGAGCGAGGTCCCCAGTAAGAATCGACCACCCGCGCCGGAGCCGCTGCCCGCGCCGGCGGTGGACAGCCACTGCCACCTGGACATCATCGTCGACTTCCTTGCCGAGGACGGCTACCCGAGCGTGGATGTCGACGCGGAGCTGGCTGCAGCAGCCGCCGTCGGGATCACCCGCGTCGTCCAGGTAGGCGTGGACGTGGCCTCTTCCCAGTGGTCGGCCGACCTCGCCGCGCGCCGGTCCGACGTGCTCGCGATGGTGGCGCTGCACCCGAACGAGGCGGGGGCAGGAGCAGCGACAGCCAAGGCGCTGGCCGAGATCGACCGGTTGGCCGCCCAGCCCAGGGTCCGGGGGATAGGGGAGACCGGCTTGGACCACTTCCGGACCGGCCAGGACGGTTGGGCGATCCAGGAGCAGTCCTTCCGGGCGCACATCGACATCGCGAAGCGGCACGGCATCGCGCTGATGATCCACACCCGCGATGCCTACGAGGACATGCTCCGCGTCCTGGACGAGGAGGGTGCCCCGGCGCAGACGGTCCTGCACTGCTTTTCATCAGACGCCGTGACCGCGCGGCGCTGCCTGGATCGCGGACTCGTGCTGAGCTACAGCGGGACGGTGACCTTCGCCAATGCCCGCGCCACGGCACAGGCAGCAGCCATCACCCCCCTGGACCAGATGCTGGTGGAGACCGACGCACCGTTTCTCACCCCGACGCCGTTCCGGGGTCGCCCGAACGCGCCGTACCTCACGCCGTACACGATTCGGGCGCTGGCCGAACTGACCGGCACCGAACTGGCCACCCTGTGCGAGAACCTCACTGCCACTGCGGAGCGGGTCTTCGGGCCCTGGCACTAGCGCTCACCTCATCGCCGCTATGCGCGCTCACGATCACCGGAGGTGGGCTGCGGACCAGCGCTGCGCGGACCATGCCTATCCGGCTGGCTGCACGGGCAACCGGATCGTGCTCACGTCGTACTCGCCGCACCCAATCGGAGCGCCGCTCCCGGTAGGCGGCACCCTGCCTGACTCAACCCCAACGCACAAACCTTCGGCGGAGTAAACCGGATAAGCATGATGCGCATAATGGCGATGAGGACGCGAGATTGTTGACCCTTGTGCGCATAACGGCGAAGGGGGCGGACGCTCGGAGCGTCTCTTGATTTGGTCACAGCTGAGGTAGTGCTGAGCCGGATTAGTTGACCTATGGGCAAACCCGACGTATCCCTGAGGGATGGGTCGGTTCATCGCGGTGCTGCTGTTCGTGGCGTTGCTCGTGCCCGCGGTGTTCGTGGGGCGCGCCTGGTCGCATGCCTCGGTACGTCGCGAGGTGTCCAACGGCGCGCTGAGCCTCACGCTGCCGACCAGCGAGGCAGAGCGGGCCATGCGGGTCCAAGCTCAGCGGGCTCGGGTCTGGCGGCTGACCGGATTGGCCGCTGCCCTGATCGGTTCGGTGGCCGCTCTGGTGATGTTCGCCGAGAGTGCGGTCTTCCTGTGGCCCGGCTTGTTGGTCGGCGGGCTGCTGGCCGGAGTCCTGCTGGGAGAACTGACCCGGGTACGTCCGAACTGGGAAACGCGGGCCTCGGCTCGCCGTCCGCAGTCGGAGTTCATCGACCGTGCGCTTCCGTCGATCGGTCGGCTGGCCGCCCTCGGACTGGTCGCCTTCGGCTGGCTGGCCATGAGTGAGACATGGACACTGGAGATCCGGATCGCAGCCGGCGTGGCGGTGGGTGGCTGGTTGATGGTCGAGCTCAGCCTCGAACGGCTGGCCCGCCGTACGGGGCCCAGCGGTTCGGAGGACATCCCGGTCGACGATGCCCTTCGGATCAACAGCGCGCACGTGGCGGTCGGCGCCGGCAGCATCCTCACCCTGCTAGTCCTCTCGGGCCTCCTGTTCGTCAGCGGCGTGGCCATCGGGGACTCGGCAACAGGTGCCGCTCTCGCTCCAGTCGCGCTGATCGCCGGTGGGTTCGGGGCGCTGGTGGGGGCCATGGTCGTGGGCGCCTACCTGGTGAAGTGGCTGGCTCCGGTGCGCTGGGCAGAAGCAGCATGGGGGACGTCGCAGCGGGGCTGAATCACCAACCTCATAGCCGCCGCACCCCCATGAGTGGTTGTCGAGGTGGGCCGTCCGTTATCGTGTTGTAACAACGCCGGGGTGGGGAAGCCCCAGGGTCTTCTGATCGAAGAACCATGGAATCGCCGCGCAGCCGTCACGGATGCGCCGTGCGCCGCTGAAAGTGGGCGGCGTTTTCCCCTGCTCGGACCGCTAGGACCAGAGAGTTTGCCAGGATTTGATAGTGCGCCGTTCAATCAAAATTGCTTTGTTCACCCTCGTCATCGCCGGCCTGCTCGGCGGCTCGCTTGCCTGGGCCGGTCTGTCCAAGACCGTGACGGTGTCGGTCGACGGTACGGAGCGCAGCGTCTCCACCCTCGCCTCCACCGTGCAGGGGGCGCTGGACACCGCCGACCTGGATGTCGGTGAGCACGACGTGCTGGTGCCAGGTCCGGACGCGTCCATCCAGGACGGCGCGAGCATCGCCCTACAGCGTGGGCGGCCGCTGACCCTCACGGTGGACGGGGTGACCCGCGAGGTTTACACCACGGCCCGGTCGGTGGATGAAGCACTCGACCAGCTCGGCTACCGGCAGGCCCAACTCGAAGTGTCGGCCTCTCGCAGCGCCAGGGTCCCGCTCGATGGCATGGATCTCACGATCAACACGCCACATGAGGTCATCCTGACCATCGACGGGCAGACCCGCCCGGTGGTGACGACGGCGACTGACGTCGCTGAGTTCATCCAGGAGCAGAGCCTTGCAGTCGGAGCCAACGACTGGACCTCGCTGTACCGGACCCAGCGACTTGCCGACCAGATGCAGCTGCGGATCGTACGGGTTACCTTCAGCGACCTCGCCGTCGTCGAGCCGCTGTCCTTCCCGGTGACCGAAACGCCGGATGACACGCTGTTCGAAGGCGAACGCGAGGTGGACACCCCCGGCGTCCTGGGTGAGCGTTTCGTCAACTACCGCAGCACCGCGCACGACGGCGTCGAGGTGGTACGCCACGCAGTCGCCATCCGTACCCTGGTCGTTCCGGTCGGCGAAGTCGCCCGGGTCGGCACCAAGCCCCGCCCTGCACCGGAGAACAACAGGACCGGAGGCGGCGACGGTGACGATGACGGCGGCGGCGGAGGTAACACCGGAGCGACTCCGCCACCATCCAGCGGCTCGCTGAACTGGGATGCCTTGGCCGAATGCGAGTCCGGCGGTAACTGGGCGATCAACACCGGCAACGGTTACTACGGTGGCCTGCAGTACGACCAGCAGACCTGGCTGGCCAACGGGGGCGGGGCCTACGCGCCGCTGCCCCATCAGGCCACTCGGGAGCAACAGATCGCGGTCGGGGAGAACACCTACGCCGAGCGCGGCGATTCGCCGTGGCCCTCCTGCGGGTATCACCTCTACGACTGAGGTCCGAGTCCTCACCTGACTGACCGCGTGCGCTGCACCGCCATGGCGCCGTACCCGAGCGTCTCGCCGTACCCGACCCTCTCTGCGTACGGTCCTGACATGGCGCAGTTCTTGGGACCGGCGGCGATCCGAGAGATCGCCGCCACCCTGGACCTGCGGCCCACGAAGTCACTGGGTCAGAACTTCCTGCACGACCCGAACACGATCCGAAAGATCGTCCGGGTGGCTGGAGTGGGAGCCGACGACATCGTCCTCGAGGTCGGGCCGGGCCTGGGTTCGCTGACCCTGGGACTGCTGCACGCGGGCGCTCGGGTGGTGGCGGTCGAAGTGGATGCTCGCCTCGCCCGAGCGCTACCGGAGACGATCGCCGCCCGGGCGCCGGAGGTCAGCGACCGACTGCAGGCGATCACGGCCGACGCCCTGCATCTGACCTCGCTGCCGGAGCCACCCTCCGCCCTGGTGGCCAACCTGCCGTACAACATCTCCGTTCCGGTGCTGCTCACCCTCCTGGAACGGTTCCCATCCCTGCAGCACGGGCTGGTGCTGGTCCAGGCCGAGGTGGCCGAGCGGCTCGCCGCAGCGCCGGGTAGTCCGGCCTACGGCGTGCCGTCGGTCAAGGCCGCCTGGTACGCCGAGGTCCATCGGGCGGGCTCGATCAGTCGTCAGGTGTTCTGGCCGGTGCCGCGGGTCGACTCCGGCCTGGTCTCCTTTCGTCGCCGACCCAGCCCGACGGCGGCCCCACGAGAGCAGGTCTTCGCCGTCATCGATGCGGCCTTCGCGACGCGACGTAAGGGTCTGCGCGCAGCGCTGGCCGGGTGGGCCGGTAGCCCGAGGGCCGCTGAAGCGATCCTGCTTGCCGCCGACGTCGATCCGCTGACCCGCGGGGAACAACTCGGGATCGCGGAGTTCGCCCGGATCGCTGCGATTGGGGAGAGGCCATGATCTCGGGCGCGATGACCTCGATCGCGGTTCGGGCGCCGGCGAAACTCAA
>JACCTM010000327.1 GCA_013812385.1 Geodermatophilaceae bacterium
GCCGGAGCGGGCGCCGGAGCTGCCGCCGCCATCGGCGCGGGAGCAGGCGCAGCCGGAGCGGGCGCCGCAGCGGGCCGCGCGGGAGCAGGAGCGGGCACCTGTGGCTCAACGAATGCGGCCGGGGCAGCAACGGGGGCAGGGGCGCCTGGACCGGGGGTCGCAACGGGCAGCGAAACGGTCTCAGGAGCAGACGTGGGCTTCGCGGCCTTGGCGGCCTTCGTAGCAGCCTTGACCGGCTTGGCAGCCGGGGCAGGAAACGCCTCGTGCAGGCGCCGGACGACCGGCGCTTCGACAGTGGAGGACGGGCTCTTCACGTACTCACCGAGTTCGGTCAGCTTGGCGAGAACGTCCTTACTGGGTACGCCGAGTTCTTTCGCGATGGCGCTGACGCGGGCTTTGCCTGGCAACGTGACTCCTCATAAGTGAGGGCGGCGGCTGCCCGCGCGACCTCTTAGTTACGGATGGAACATGATCACGGGTGGTACTTCACTGGGTGCTCATCCGAGAAAGACCTGCTCTCGACGGGCGCGCGGACCCTGATGTCCGGGCGCGCTTGGCGGCGCGACAGTGCGGGCAACTCCTGGTGCTGGACGATCCTGTTCGTGGTGCTAGCCGGGACGGTCGGCGACGAAGCTGTGCAACGCTCCGGTCGACAAGTCTCCGGTGACCCGTAGGGCTCGTCGGAAGACTCCTCGTCGTTCGGCGCGTGCCAGGCACTCAGGTCGAGGATGCATCCAAGCCCCCCGCCCTGCGTACCTTCGCTGCGGGTCCGGGACAACCTGCCCAGACACCGCCACGACTCGCAACAGTTCGCTGATCGATGAACGCTGCCGGCAGCCCACACACGTACGCACCGGAAACTCTCGATCGGACACCGCCCAGTCTAGCGCGAGGTCAGTCCCGCGTATTCCGGGCTCGTCAGCGGCTGGAGACCGGCCGCGCATCGGCCGGTATCTCCTCGACCGCAGACTCGGCCTGGGCGTCGCTACGGATGTCGATCCGCCATCCGGTCAGCCGCGCGGCCAATCGCGCGTTCTGCCCCTCCTTGCCGATGGCCAATGAGAGCTGGAAGTCCGGTACGACGACGCGTGCCGCCTTTGCCACCGGGTCGACGACGCGTACTTCGAGCACGCGGGCGGGGGACAGCGCGTGCCCGACGAACTCGGCCGGGTCCTCGGAGTAATCGACGATGTCGATCTTCTCGCCATGTAGCTCGCTCATGACATTGCGTACCCGCTGCCCGACCGGCCCGATGCAGGCGCCCTTGGCGTTCAATCCCTCGACCTTGGTGTGCACCGCGATCTTGGTCCGATGCCCGGCCTCGCGGGCCACCGCGGGGATGAGCACACTGCCGTCGGCGATCTCGGGAACCTCCAGTGCGAAAAGCTTGCGGATCAGGTTCGGGTGCCGACGGCTGACCATGACCTGGGGCCCGCGCGGGGTTCGGGTTACGGACACGACGTAGCACTTGAGCCGCGATCCATGGCTGTAGTCCTCCCCCGGCACCTGCTCGGCGGCGGGCAGGATCGCCTCGAACTTGCCGATATCGACGACCACGATGCCGCGCTCGTTGCGCCCACGATGAACCTGCACGACGCCACCGACCAGGTCTCCTTCCCGACCGGAGAACTCCCCGAAGTTGTTCTCGTCCTCCGCGTCGCGCAGCCGCTGCAAGATCACCTGACGCGCCGTACTCGCCGCGATCCGGCCGAAGCCGCTCGGGGTGTCGTCGTACTCCCGGATGACCGTGTCGTCGGGGCCCATCTCCTGGGCGAACACCGTCACCTCGCCGGTCTTGCGGTCGACGACCACCCGCGCGTGTGCGTCGATCCCCTCCGTGTGCCGGTAAGCGGTGAGCAAGGCCGTTTCGATGGCCTCAACCACTGTCGCGAAGGAGATTCCTTTCTCGCGTTCGATGCCCCGCAGGGCACTGATGTCGATATTCATTTCTCCTCCGCGGAGAAAAGTGCGTCGTCGGTGTTCATTTCTCCTCCGCGGAGAGAACTACGTCTTCGGATTTCATGCTGGCCCTCCCCTTCTTCTGCTTGTGCTGTCGCTGAGATCGCTCCTGCTTGCCGGCCTCATCGGGACGGTTGAACTCCAGCTGGATCTTTCCGGCTCCGAGGTCGATCAGCGGCACCAGGTGCTCCACACCGCCGACGCTGAGAGTCACCGCTGTCCCGTCGAAGCCCGCGACCCGACCGCGCAGCGGTGCTCCTTCGGAGCCCGCTGAGCCATCGACCGCCGGGGCCACCGAGCCCTTCGACACCACGGTGACTTCGACCAAGCGACCGATCGCCCGGCGCCAATGACGCGGTTCGGTCAGCGGCCGATCCACGCCGGGCGAGGTGACCTCCAGCACGTAAGGCGCCTTGCCGATCACTCCCTCGTCCTCGTCCAGGACGTCGGCCACAGCGTGCGACATCTGGGCGATGTCATCCAGGGAGACGCCGTCGTCCCGGTCGATGACCACGCGGAGCAGGCTGCGGCGCCCCATCGGGGTCAGGATCAGGTCTTCCAGGTCGTAACCGGCTCCCCGGACCACCGGGGTGACCAGCGCTGTCAGCCGACCCTGGGTCGCGGCCGATCCCGCGCTGTTGGCGCTCACCTGTCGGTCTCCTTGTCGTGTGCAGTTGTCGGTACGGCGCGCATCACCGGTACCGCTTCGAGGTTACCGGTGCCTGTCGAGCTGAGCCGACTGTCAGACTCCTGCGGTGAGCGATTCGCCTGTTTCGCGCCGCACAGTGCTGCTCGCCGGAGCGGGCCTCGCTGCGGTCGGACTCGGCACCGGGTTGGGTGGCTGTGAGGCGACCTCAGGGCAGCCGGCCACCCCCACGGCAGCCGCGGTCGACCCCTTGACACCGGTGCTGATCGGCCAACAGGAACTCCTGGCCACCTACGAGCGATCGATCACCGCCTTTCCGGACCTCACGGCTGCGGTGTCGGATCTCCAGGCTCAATCGAGTGCACATACCGAGGCGCTGCGAGCCGCTGCCCCGGCCGCTGCCGCGCAGGTTTCCGCCTCAGCTTCCCCCTCCGCGCCGCCCTCGCAGTCCGGCTCGTCGCCAGGGCCGCCGGCCGATCTGGTGACGGCACGCTCCGACCTGCGGCGCGCCGTACAGGCGGCCGCTGGCACGTTGCGAGCCGCCGCCTTGCGCGCCGACGGTGATCTGGCAGCCCTACTCGGCAGCTGCGCGGCCAGTACTGCCTGCCATGTCCGGCTACTCGGGTGAGTACCGACGACGCACTCTTTTCCGCGGAGGAGCCATGAGCACCGCCGAGACCGAAGGCCTGCAGGCCGCCCTGCGTTCCGAGCACGTCGCGATCTGGGGATATGGCATCGTGGGCGCCTCGGTCGGCCTCGAGAGCCGACAGGGCGTACGTGACGTCGATGCTGCGCATCGGGCCCGGCGAGACGAGTTGGCCGACCTCATCCGACTGCGTGGCGCAGACCCGAAGCCGGCCGAAGCCAGCTACGAGCTGCCTTTTCCGGTTGCCGACCCGTCCAGCGCCCTGAACCTAGCGGCGTCGCTGGAGGCCGGCGTTGCGTCGGGGTATGCCTTCGCCGTCTCCCGCAGCGAGAGCCAGCGGGCCAAGGGGTTCTCGCTGGCCGCGCTGACCGACGCGGCCCTGCACCAGACCGGCTGGCACCAGCTGTCCGGCACCACGCCGGTCAGCCCCGAGTTTCCCGGTCTCTGACGTGCTGACGTGACCGACAGCGGCGCTCGCACGGTGCTCGTGGCACCCGAGCGCCTGGCCGGCTGGTTG
>JACCTM010000347.1 GCA_013812385.1 Geodermatophilaceae bacterium
TTCGGATTCTCCGACGAGACATATCAGCAACTGGCGATGGCGCGATTGCGGGCGGTCGAGCATGGCCGGCCGGTTGTCGTTGCCTCTACCGTCGGGATCAGCGCCTTCATCGCCCCGGACGGCTCCCTGGTTCAGTCGAGCGAGCTTTTCACGCGTCAGGTCCTGGTCGCCGACATCGGGCTGCGTCAGGCCGACACGATAGCCAACCGGCTCCGTGAAGGGCCGGAGTGGACGTTGGTCGGCATCGGGCTGCTGGCCTGGGCCTACGGTCTTGCCTCACGTCGGCCTCCGAGGGGGTCGGGCACCCGATGACAGGCTCACTGGAGCGGATTCTCGTGGTGATTCCCACCTTTGACGAGATCGAGAATCTCGAGTCGATCCTGGCCCGTACGCGCGCGGCCAACCCGGCCGCGGACATCCTTGTCGTCGACGACTCGAGCCCCGACGGCACGGGCCAGCTCGCCGATCGGTTGGCTGCCGCGGACGAGCACATCAACGTCCTGCACCGAGCGGAGAAAAGCGGTCTGGGACCGGCCTATCTGGCCGGTTTCGCGTGGGGCCTGGAACGGGAATACGACGTGCTCGCCGAGATGGACGCCGACGGCTCGCACGCCCCCGAACAACTTCCGGACCTGCTCAGCGCCTTGGCCGAGGCCGAGGCTGACCTGGTGATCGGATCGCGGTACGTGCCCGGCGGGGAGGTACGCGGCTGGGCTGCCTGGCGCCTGCTGCTCTCCCGCGGTGGCAACCGCTACACACGTACGATGCTCCGACTTCCGGTCCACGACGCGACCGGCGGCTTTCGCGCGTTCCGCGCGGAGGTCCTACGTGAACTGCACCTGAGCGACATCTCCAGCGCTGGGTACTGCTTCCAAGTGGATATGACCTGGCGCACTTGGAGGGCCGGCTACGACATCGTCGAGGTACCGATCGCGTTCACCGAGCGGACGCTGGGCAGGAGCAAGATGAGCTCCTCGATCGTTGGAGAAGCACTGGTCCGAGTGGGCTGGTGGGGCTTGTGCAACCGCAGCCGCGGTGCGCGCGCGCGTGCAATCGCAAGCCGGAAGGAGCGTTCATGATCCGCGCTCGATTGGGACCCATCCTCGCCGTACTGCTCGTCGCCGAGATCGCGGTCTTCATCTTGGTCGGAACCTGGATCGGCGTCGGGTGGACCATTCTGCTGGCCCTGCTCACCTCCGCAGTGGGATTGTGGCTGTTCGGCCGCGAAGGTATGCGCGCCCTGCGGGGGCTGGGTGAGGCATCACGAGGCGGCAAGTCGCCGGGCGCCGCTGCCGTCGACGCAGGCCTGGTGGCCCTCGGCGGGCTCCTGGTCTTTTTGCCTGGGTTCGTCAGCGACGTGGTGGGCCTGATGTGCCTGATCCCAGCGACCCGACCGTTGATCCGTCGCCTGGTGATCGGAGGAGTGGCCCGCAAGTACGGTCCCGCTCGGGTGCGGTCGCGTCGACTGGATGGTGTCGAGGCTCCGGGTGGCGACAATCCGCGCGCCACGCGCGCTGCCCGACCGACCGACGCCACAGGTTCACCCGGCGGCTCGGGCCCCGGTGTCATAGAAGGAGAAATCGTTCCGTGAGTCCGGCGCGTCCGAGCGCCGGTGACCTCGCAGCAGCTCGTGAACGGACCATCCCCGACGTGATCGAGCCCGGCCTGGATGTGCTGTTCTGTGGCATCAACCCAGGCACGTGGTCAGGTGCGTTGGGCCAGCACTTCGCCCGACCCGGTAATCGCTTCTGGCCGACCCTGCACCGGTCTGGGTTCACGCCACGCCAGCTGCGTCCCGACGAGCAAAACGAGCTGCTGTCCTACGGCCTGGGCGTCACCAACCTGGTCCCGCGGACCACCGCGCGCGCTGACGAGCTGGGCCGAGACGAGATCGTGCTCGGAGTCACCCGACTGGCCGGGTTGGTAGCGGACTACGAACCAGCCTGGGTAGCGGTGCTCGGCGTGACCGCGTACCGGCTCGGCTTCGGGCGGGCCCGGGCCAGCGTCGGCCGACAGGCGGAGACCCTGGCGACTGCCGGCATCTGGGTGCTGCCCAATCCCAGTGGTCTGAACGCGCACTATCAGCTCGACGCGCTGACCGCCGAGTTCGCACTCCTACGCGGGGTCGTTTCCGCTGACCGCTGCCGCCCGGTTCTCTGACGGCTCAACGACCACCGCCGACATCGAGAAAGGCTCCGGTGACATAGGACGCTTCAGCTGACAGCAGCCAGGCGATCGCCGCTGCGACCTCCTCGGCACGCCCGCCACGACCCAACGGCACCGAACCTTCCAGCCGTCGGACCCGGCCGGGTTCCCCAGCGGCGGCGTGGATGTCGGTCTCGATCAGTCCCGGGCGTACGGCGTTGACCCGGATCCCCTCGTCGGCTACCTCGCGCGCCAGTCCGGTTGTCAGTGTGTCGATCGCACCCTTGGACGCCGCGTAGTCCACGTACTCGCCGGGGCTGCCCAGGACTGCGGCTCGCGAGGAGATGTTGACGATCGCGCCTCCGGTGCCGCCGTTGCGGGTCGACATGCCACGAACCGCTTCCCGCGCGCAGAGGAAAGCGCCGATCACGTTGACGGCAAAGAGCTCTCGGATGCGGTTGACAGTCACGTCCTCGACCCGACTCTGGGGTGCCACGATCCCTGCGTTGTTCACCAACGCGGTCAAGGTTCCCAGTTCTGCTGCTGCGTCGAAGGCCCGCAGAATGTCGTCTTCCCGGCAGACGTCGGCTCGAACGGAGCGGACCGGTACGCCGTGAGCCATGCATTGTGCGGCTACGACAGCTGCTGGCGCCTGCTGCTCGCGGTAGGTGAGGCATACCGCGTACCCACGTTCGGCGAGCAGGACCGCGGTGGCGGCGCCGATACCGCGCCCACCACCGGTGATCAGTACGACGTCGGACATGGCGGCGAGCCTGTCAGACGGCGGATAGTAGTGAAGCGCCCTGGGTTGGGTAGAGGCTGGATTCATTGGAAACCGGCCTCGGTGAGTGCCGGTGTTTGAGCGTGGTAGGCGGCTTCCTTCTCGGCCGGTGGGATCAGCCCGATCTCGCCGTGAAGCCTGCGGTGGTTCCACCAGTCGAGGTACTCGAAGAGCGCGTACTCGAGCTGCTCGACGGTGCGCCACGGACCGCGACGATAGATTAGTTCAGTCTTGATCTGCCCGATGGTCGACTCGGCCAGTGCGTTGTCATAGGAGTCGCCCTTGGATCCAACCGAGGGCAGCGCGCCGGCTTCGGCAAGGGTGTCGGTGTTGCGTCGACCGATTGAGTCCGGTTTGGCTGCCGCGATCACCGTGATGGATCAGCCCGGCAAGGTCCTCGACGCCATGGCGCTGGCGGGTCCAGATCGCCAGCTCCAGCGCTTCGAGTGGCAGGTCGGTGCGCAGGTGCGTGGCCAGCGCCCAGCCGACGATGCGGCGGGCGAACACGTCGATCACCAGGGCGAGGTAGGCGAAGCCGACCCAGCTGCGGATGTAGGTCAGGTCGACGACCCACAGCTGATCGGGCCGCTCGGCGTGGAACTGCCGGTCCACGAGGTCGGCTGACCGCACGCTCGCCTCATCGGCGACCGTCGTGCGCTGGACCTTGCCGCGCCGCACGCCCTTCAAGCCCAGCCCGCGCATCAACCGAGCGGTCTGGTCACGGC
>JACCTM010000026.1 GCA_013812385.1 Geodermatophilaceae bacterium
CGCAGCGCCGTACCCGGGGCGATCAATGCCAGCACGATGCGCATCGAGACGTCGGGGTCGGGTTCGACCACGGGTGGCACGCCTCCTCCTGCATAACTGGCCCGGTCGCTGAATGAAGCCTGTCGACGCGCCAGAGTTCGGCGCGTCGGTCCCTACGCGCTCGTGGTCAGCATAGGTCGCCGAGCCAGCCCTGGCTCCTCAGCCGCTTGGCTCAGCTCGCGAAGTGGGCCAGTGAATTGAGTCGCTTTCAGCCGAGCAGCGCCGCGAGCGCCGCTGCCAAGGTCGCAACCTCCCGTACGTCGGTTGCATCCGAGCCCGAGCCCGCCGGGCCGGAAGCCTCCGTCCGCGTCGGACCGTTCGCAGGACTGCCGTCCGGAGGAACGATGATCGTGTGATAGCCCAGCCGGCTGGCCTCGGCGATTCGACGGGATAGTCCGCGGACCCGCCGGAGTTCGCCAGACAATCCGACCTCACCGATCGCGATCACCCGGCCCGGCAAGGCTTTATCCAGGCGGGCCGAGGCGATGGCCAGGGCGATGGCGAGGTCAGCGGCCGGCTCGGTGATCCGCACGCCGCCGACGGTGGCCGCGAACAGGTCCCGGTCGGACAACCGAAGACCGGCATGGCGTTCGACGACGGCCTGCACCAGAGCGACTCGGGAGCTGTCCAGACCGCTGACCGCTCGTCGCGCGGGGCCACCGCTGGTCTCGTTGACCAGGGCTTGGACCTCGGCCACCAGTGGTCGGGTGCCCTCCATTGCCACCGTCAGGCAGGTTCCGGGAACCGGGGCGCGCTGGCTGGAGACGAACATCGCCGACGGGTCCGGTACCCCGACGATGCCGGTCTCCTCCAGGGCGAAGCAGCCGACCTCCTCGGCGTTGCCGAACCGATTCTTGGTGGCCCGCAACAGCCGCAGGGCCGAATGCCGTTCGCCCTCGAAGCTGAGAACCACGTCCACGAGGTGTTCCAGGGTTCGCGGCCCGGCGATGCTGCCGTCCTTCGTGACATGGCCGACCAGGATCGTCGGCAGGTCGCGCCGTTTGGCAACTGCGGACAGTGCAGCAGCGACCGTACGAACCTGGCTGACCCCGCCGTCGGTGCCTTCTGTGGCCCCGCAGCGGATGGTCTGCACCGAGTCGATGATCAACAGGGTGGGCGATACGGCCTCCACCTGGCCCAGGGCGGCGGAGAGGTCGTTCTCCGCGGCCAGGAACAGCTGGTTGTGACGGGCACCGATTCGCTCGGCCCGCAACCGGATCTGGCCGACAGATTCCTCGCCGGACACGACGAGTGCCCGCCCCTTGCCGTCGACCGTCCACTGCTTGGCCACCTCGAGCAACAGCGTGGACTTCCCGACCCCGGGCTCGCCGGCCAGCAGGACGACCACTCCGGGGACCAGTCCGCCGCCGAGCACCCGGTCCAGTTCGCCGACCCCGGTCGGTTGGGCAGCGGCCGGAAGGATCGACAGCGCGGTGACCGGGGTCGCTGCGGTCGTCACCGGTCCGGCCACGGTCGACGCACGCACGCTCGCGGCGGACCCGGACTGCTCGACCGATCCCCAGCTCTGACACTCCGGGCAGCGCCCGAGCCAGCGCGGCGGCGCGTACCCGCACTCGATGCACTTGTACGCGGGACGTGCGGCGCGAGCAGAGGGGGAGACCACGCCCTGACGCTACGGCGATCCACCGACAACATCGCCGTTGTGCGCATAAGGGTCAGCTTGGGTGCGCTACGAGGCGTCGGGGTCGCCTTCCCAGGCCTCGACGAAGTTCCGTACGGCCAGCCGAGCCAGGTCCCGCCGACTACCCGGCTGCTCGCTCCACGTCAGCGCTTCGGAGGCGAGTTCCAGCTGCTGGGCCTCATCCAGCCGATCGAGCATCCGCTCGACGATCTGGTCCTGCGTCGCGCGCAGGAACTCCCTGCGGACAACGGCGTACTCGATCGCCAGTTCCTCGGAGATGTCCACGTGCGTCGCCCCGGTCGGGCTCTGCGCCCTACTCGGCCTCTTCGGTGTGGAAGTCGAAGCCCTCTTCGCGGTTGATCTCCCGAATGGGGTTGGCCACCGGCACCTCGACGGTGACCTCACCGGCCTGCTCGAAGACAAAGGTGAGCGGTACGACCTGCGCGACCGAGAGCTCCTCGGACAGGTCGGACAGCTCGATCGTGGGGAACTCCGAGGTGCCGAACTGCAGGATCCCCTGAGCGGGTACTTCAGCATCGACCCCGGCTGGTGTGTCGCCGGCCGCTGGCTCTTCGTCACTCGGGATGGCCGCCGCCGCGAAGAATTCACCCTCCACATCCAGCAGGGTGTCTTCGGCCAGGCCCTGGTTGGCCACGGCCAGGACCAGTTGAGCCGTACTCCCCTCGGCGTACGTGCCACCGGACGGGTAGAGGATCCGGATGTCGCGCAGCGCCAGTTGACCGACGTTCGCCGAGGATCCGTTGACGGTGGCCACCTGCGTCGAGGTCTGGGTGACCTGCCCGGAGCTGCACCCGGTGACCGCGGCAACGCTGAGGGCGGCGATGGCACCCAGCAGAGGGATCATTCGGAACAGGCGGGACACGGTGGCGACCTCCGGGGCGGACTGATCGTGGCGATTGCGGCCGCTCGAGCGCGGCCGCGAACGCGGTCAGACTAGCGGTAGGACCAGCCAGTCACTTCCCCAGTCGGCGATACGTACAGCGGCCCGCGCCACGTGACCAGAGTTATCTGAGCTGGCACGGGTGGTCCCGGGTCAACTCTCTGGTGCGCGCGTCATGGGTGCGGGAGGCTTTCGACCGTGGCAAGTCGGATGATGAAGACGATGATGGATGGCCTGGGCGAACTGCGTTTCGAGCCGACCCCGAAACGAGTCCGGGCGATGATCGGCGGTAGCCCGGTCGTCGACAGCACCCGCGCGGTCCTGGTTTGGGAGCCGCGCCGGGTGGTGCCTGCCTACGCCGTACCGACCGAGGACGTGCAAGCCGACCTGCAGGCGTCCGATGCACAGGGCAGCGAGGCAGCTGCGGATACCGGGTACAGCATGCCGGATCTGACCCATGTACCGGTGCTCCCTCCGGACATCCCGTTCTCGGTACACAGCACTCAAGGCCGGGTCATGGACGTCCGGACCGCCACTCAGGAGCGCCGGGCGGTGGCCTTCGAACTGTCCGACCCTGATCTCAGCGGCTACCTGGTCCTCGACTTCGCCGGCTTCGATGAATGGCTCGAGGAGGACGAGCCGATCGTCTCGCACCCGCGGGACCCGTTCAGCCGCATCGACATGCGCCGGAGTTCGCGGGCAATTCGGATCGAGTTGGACGGGACGGTGCTCGCCGAATCCGAGCGCCCGCTGATCGTCTTCGAGACCGGGGTGCCGGTGCGTTACTACCTTCCGCGCGAGGACGTACGGGCGACCTTGCGCCCAACGCCGACCCGTACGACGTGCGCGTACAAGGGGGAGGCGAGCTACTGGGCGGCCGAGGTCGGTGACCGGGTTGTCGATGATCTCGCCTGGTCCTATCCCGCTCCGCTGCGCGATGCCGGCGACCTGGTCGACCTGGTCTGTTTCTTCGACGAGAAGGTCGATCTGGTCGTGGATGGCGTGCGCCGAGACCGGCCAGTGACCCCGTGGTCGTGAGCGCTCTCCGGCCGGCTCAGCCGGTGCCGTCGACTCCGAACAGCGGCTCGTCGGGGGCCCGCAGATCGGCGCTGGGCAGTCCGTCCGGATGCTCGGTACGTACCCGGTCGAGGCAGGCCAAGGCTATCGCCAGGTGCTCCCGTTTGCTCGCCTCGTAGAAGGTCTGCGCGCTCCCGGACAGCTTCGGGGAGGCGTGCAGCGGTTTGTCCGAGACGCAGAGCAGGGTTGCATTCGGGATCCGGTAACGGAACCCGTTGGCAGCGATGGTCGCGGACTCCATGTCGACAGCAACGCAGCGGGCCGTACGGATGTCGTTGAGGGCCGGCCCCTGGTTGAACTCCCAGTTGCGGTTGTCGGTCGTGTAGACGATGCCGATGCGGTAGGGGGCCTTGCGCTCCTCGAGGGCGTGCATCAGGAAGGAGTTCAGCCGGTGGTTGGGAATGACCGGCACCGTGGTGGGCAGGACGTCGTCCAGGACATGGTCGGCGCGCAGATAGGAGGTGGCCAGCACGAAGTCGCCGAGGCGCTGGTGATTTCGCAGCCCACCGCAGTGCCCGATCATCATCATCGTGTCCGGCCGCAGGACCGCCAGATGGTCGGTGAGGGTCTTGGCATTCGACGGCCCAACGCCGATGTTGACCAGGCTCACCCCGTCTCCGGCCGGAGTTCGGTGGTGCCAGGCGGGCATCTGCGAGCCGCTTCTGGCCGGACCCTCGGCGTCGGGAAACCGCTCGCGGAACGCCTCGACATGGATGGCGTAGTTGGTGAACACCACATGCCGCTCGAAAGACTCCGCCGGCGTGCCGCAGTAGTGCGTGAGGCGTTCGAGGGACAGCGACATCCGCTCGGGTCCGAACAGGAACAGCTTCTTGGCCCGGAGGTCGAAGCGGTCCTCCTCGAGGGCGGCGAAGAAGCCTGGATCGGCAAAGCCCAGCGCCTCCCGCGACGGCCGTACCGTCACCACCGCGCCGTGGGACAGCAGCGCGGTCAACTCACGGGCCAGATACCGGCGTACGGCGGTGGGTCGGGCGAACTCACCGGTGATCCGGGGGTTGTGTTCCGACCATGGACGTACGACGTCGACGGCCGGGTACCAACCGTCGGCGTCGATCCCGGTCAGCGTCTCCACGAGTTCGGCGACCG
The DNA here is from genome assembly GCA_013812385.1 of Geodermatophilaceae bacterium. GTDB lineage: Bacteria > Actinomycetota > Actinomycetes > Mycobacteriales > Geodermatophilaceae > JACCQS01. Next base: position 4,764 of record JACCTM010000026.1, read on the forward strand.
CGTCAGCGAGCGCATCGGGCTTCAGCGTCGCGCCGTCAACAGTCACCTCCATGGGCGCGATCCTAGGAGTCGACCGGTCAGCCGATCGAGCTGCCACCCAGGACCAGCAGCCCGGTGTCCAGGGCGGCCAGTACGACGAAACCGGTGAAGGCCTTCCGGCGTAACTCCGGCCGCCCCAGTCCGGCCCCGGCGGCCACAGCGGCGGCGGGGACGGCAAGACCCAGGGCGAGCCAGCCGATCAGACCGGGGGTTCCCGGCCGCCCGAAGGCCAGGACGGCCGTGGCCACCAGGAGCAGCGCCGCCCCGGTCGCAGCGGCCGGTCCGGGCCCGATCCGGTGCGGCAGTCCGCGTACGCCGGTGGCGATATCGTCGTCGAGGTCGGGAACGGAATTGGCGAAATGCGCGCCGGAACCGAGCAGCGCTGCGCTGAGCACCAGCCAGTACGGCGCCGTCGGTTGTCCCGGGGCGGCGGCAACGACGAAGGCCGGCAGCAGCCCGAACGCGACCGCGTACGGCACGACCGAGACCACCGTTGCCTTGAGCCAGAAGTTGTAGGCCCAGGC
>JACCTM010000371.1 GCA_013812385.1 Geodermatophilaceae bacterium
AAGCCGCTGCTCGTGGAGGGTCCGGCAGGAGTGGGCAAGACCGAGTTGGCCAAGGCACTGGCAACCGCGACCGACGCGGAGCTGATCCGTCTGCAGTGCTACGAGGGCCTCGACGAGTCTCGTGCGCTGTACGAGTGGAACTACAAGAAGCAGCTGTTGCGGATCCAATCAAGCGCGGCCACGGCGTCCGGCGAATCGTGGGACGAGGTCCACGACGACATCTTCACCGACGAGTTTCTGCTGGCCCGTCCGTTGTTGACCGCTATCCGACGCACCGGGCCGACCGTCCTGCTGATCGACGAAACGGACAAGGCCGATGTCGAGGTGGAGGGACTGCTGCTCGAGGTGCTCAGCGACTTCCAAGTGACCGTGCCGGAACTCGGCACGATCGTGGCCACCCGCCGTCCGTTGGTCGTGCTGACCTCGAATGCCACCCGCGAGCTCTCGGAGGCGCTGAAGAGACGCTGTCTGTATCTGGCCCTGGACTACCCGTCCGCGGAACGCGAGCGAGAGATCGTGCAGGCCAAGGTTCCCGAACTGGCACCGAACCTCGCCGAGCAGCTCGTACGCACCGTACGCGCCCTGCGAGCCCTGGAGCTGAAGAAGTCACCGTCGATCGCCGAGACCCTGGACTGGGCACACACCCTCCTGGCCCTAGGCCTGTCCACGTTGGATGAGAGCGCCGTGAAGTCGACGCTCGGCGTCGTACTCAAGCACGCCAGCGATCAGGAGCGGGCAGCAACCGAACTGCGGCTCAACTGAATGGACCTGTCCGCGACACAGGTACGCCGGATCGCCGTCAACGCGCAGGGATTCGACCGGGCACGGCCGACGCGGCCGAACCTCGGTCATCTGCGTCGCGTCCTCACCAGAGTCGGTGCGTTCCAGATCGATGCGGTCAACGTGCTGGCCCGGGCCCACTACCTGGCCGCCTTCTCCCGGCTGGGACCGTACCCGGTGGATCTGCTCGATCGGCTGACCTTTCGGGAAGGCGGCGCCTACGAGTACTGGGGGCACGCCGCCTCCATCGTCGACATGTCGCTCTACCCGGCACTGCGTTGGCGAATGACTCGGCAGGAGACCCACGGGCAGTGGTCGGCGTTCCTGACCAGGGTGCAGGCCGAGCGGCCGGGGTACGCCGCGGCGGTGCACGCCGAAGTCGCCGAGCGCGGGCCACTGACCTTCAGCGAGCTTCTCGACCCGGCCCGCCGCCCCAAGGACTCGCGCTACTCCGCGGCCACGATCCTCTGGGATCGTGGCTCGGACGGCAAGACGATGCTGGAGTACCTCTACGCGAAGGGGACGCTGGCGATCGCCGGGCGCAGCGGCTTCAACCCGGCCTACGACCTGGCAGAGCGGGTCATCCCGCCTGCAACCCTCGCCGGTCCAGAGCTGAGTGCTGCCGACGGTCAGCGGGAACTGGTCCGGCGAGCTACCGCTGCCCAGGGAGTAGCCACGGTGAAGGAGGTGGCCGACTACTTCCGTATGTCGGTGGCCGACACCAAGTCCCGGATTCGCGAACTCGTCGACGGTGGAGAGCTCAGTGAATGCCGGCCTGAGGGCTGGAAAACCACGGGCTACCTGCACCCGACGGCCAGCGCCAAGCCGCCGCAGGCCGCTGGATTGCTGTCACCCTTCGACTCCCTGCTGTGGGAGCGCGCCCGAGTCCAGCGGATCTTCGGCTTTCGGCACAGCTTCGAGATCTATGTGCCCGCGGCGAAGCGGGAGTACGGCTACTTCGTCCTGCCGTTCCTGCTCGGCGATCGGCTCCAGGGAAGGGTCGATCTCAAAGCCGACCGGGTAGGTCGGCGGCTACTCGTGAAAGCGAGCTTCGCCGAAGCCGGCACCGATCAGATCGAGGTGGCTGCGGCTTTGGCTGAGGAGTTGCGGTCGATGGCCAGGTGGCTGAAGCTCGACGACATGTCCATCGCGCCGCACGGAAACCTCGCTTCGGCTCTGTCGGCGACGCTGTCGGCATGACCGCGGTGCGTGACGGCGAAGCAGGCCGGCCGGCCGGCCTGGTCGCGCACCTGGATGACTTCGTACGAGCAGTGCGCCAGGCCGGTGTACCCATCGGGATCAGCGACGCGATCGACGCCGCGCGTGCGATGGTGACGGTCGATCTGCTCGACCGTGAGCAGCTCCGGCATGGTCTGGCCGCGGTCCTGCTCAAACGCCCCACGCATCGACCGGCCTTCGACGCGCTCTTCGACCTGTGGTGGCCGAGGTCGATCTCCAACCCTCCAGGATTCGACACCGCTGCTGCCGACGGCAAGGAGTGGGGAGCCCAAGCTCCGGACCGTGATCCAGACGCGGCTGACCCAGGACTGTCGGCAGAGGAGCTCACCGACGCCATGCGGGCCCAGCTGGCCCAACTGCTGCTCGACGGTGACGACGCGGCCCTGCGGCGGTTCGCTGAGTTTGCCGTCGAGCGCCTCGGTCAAGGCGGTCCATCGCCGGGTGGTCAGTCTTTCTTCAGCTACCGGGTGCTTCGGGCGCTCTCGCCCGACACCCTCGTCGCGAGTCTGCTCCAGGGGCTCCTCGGCGGGCAGGAGCGCGGCGGTCTGGCCGAACAGGTGGCCCGCCAGACAATCCGAGAGCGGTTGGCCACCTTTCGATCTCACGTCGAGAGCGAGGTGCGGCGGCGAGCCGCCGAACAACGAGGCAAACAGAACGTCGCGCGTACAGCCGTGACGCCGCTGGCCGACCAGGTCGATTTCCTGCGAGCCCAGCACAAGGACCTCGCCGAACTCCGGCGCAGCGTCACGCCGCTGGCGCGGCGGCTTGCGACCCGGCTGGCCGCCCGTCGGCGACATGGCCGTCGAGGCAGGCTGGACTTCCGCCGTACCGTGCGGGCGTCGCTGGCTACCGGTGGCGTGCCCCTGGTCACCGCGCACCGGCCGCGGCGCGTCCACAAGCCCGAACTCGTCGTCCTGTGCGACGTCAGCGGTTCGGTGGCCGGCTTCTCGCACTTCACGCTGTTGCTGACCGCGGCGCTGCGGGAACAGTTCTCCGGCGTCCGCGCCTTCGCCTTTGTCGACACGTGTGACGAGGTCACCCGATTCTTTGCACCTGGCTCCGATGTTGCTGATGCCGTACAGCGAATCGGGCGCGAGGCACGCGTCGTCTGGTTCGACGGACACAGCGACTATGGGCACTCACTGGAGACCTTTGCCGAGCAGTGGCCGACCGTGGTCGGCCCCCGGACCTCGCTGCTGATCCTCGGTGATGCGCGGACCAATTACCGCAACCCAGGTCTGCCGACGCTGGGGGCCTTGGTGAAGCGGGCGCGACACGCCTATTGGCTCAACCCGGAACCACGTCGCCAATGGGGCAGTGGTGATTCTGCGGCCGACGACTACGCCGAGTTGATCGAGATGGTCGAGTGCCGGACCGCGCAACAGTTGACTGACTTCATCACCCGCCTGTGACGGCCGCCTGGCGGCGAGCGGAACGTCTACGCCGGGCATAGCCCAGCCGCCGGCGAGCCTGTAGTGATCTGGCCCACAAACTACTCGTCGGTACGGCGTAACTGCACCACTGCGGTCGCGTTGAGCTAACTGTGGGCCGGCCGCACGGGGGGCCGGCCGACAATGCTCGAACAGCGGGACCAGACGCCGCTGTGGCCGCCGGCCGATAAACTCGTCGTCAAGATGGGTGAAGGCCGGCGGCTGGGCGTCATGGGCGGAACGTTCGACCCGATTCACCACGGCCACCTCGTCGCCGCCAGCGAGGTTGCCGTGCTTTTCGGCTTGGACAAGGTGCTGTTCGTACCTACCGGAAAGCCGTGGCAGAAGGCCGAGCGTGACGTCAGTCCGGCCGAGGACCGCTATCTGATGACGGTTATCGCGACGGCGTCGAATCCGCGTTTCTCGGTGAGCCGGGTGGACGTGGACCGCACGGGGCCCACCTACACTGTGGACACCCTGCGCGATCTGCGGCGGCTACATCCGGATACGGAGATGTTCTTCATCACCGGTGCCGACGCGCTCGAGCAAATCCTCGACTGGCGACATGCCGAGGAGTTGTTCTCTCTCGCCCATCTGGTCGGAGTCACTCGGCCGGGGTACCGGCTGGAGGACAGTCACCTGCCCGACGGGAGTGTGACGCTCATCGACGTACCGGCGATGGCGATCTCGTCGAGTGACTGCCGGGATCGGGTGCACCGCGGAATGCCGGTCTGGTACCTCGTACCGGACGGCGTGGTGCAGTACATCGAGAAGCGTCACCTATATCGCGACGACAGGAGAAACCCCGGATGACCGCCTCGGACACGGCGCGCACGGTCGCACTGCTCGCGGCCCAGGCCGCTGCCGACAAGCAGGCTCAGGATCTGATCGTCGTGGACGTCAGCGAACGGCTGGTGATCACCGATGTGTTTGTCATCGCTTCGGCCAGCAACGAACGCCAGGTCCAAGCCATCGTGGACGAGATCGAGGAGCGGTTGCGGACCGACGCTGGGGTCAAGCCGGTACGCCGGGAGGGAACTCGTGAAGGCCGATGGGTGCTGCTCGACTTCGTCGATGTCGTTGTCCACGTCCAGCACGCAGAGGAGCGGGTCTACTACGCCCTAGAGCGACTCTGGACCGACTGTCCGGTCATCCCGTTCACCGACGCGGCTGCACCCGCGTCGTGACGAGCTGAGTTCGCTGCCCAGGGCTGGATCAAGATCCTTGCGCGTCGAGCGGGTGGTCGTCTGGCGGCATGGTCAGACGACGTGGAATGCAGCCGGGCGATTCCAAGGGCAGGCCGATCCACCCCTGAATCCCATTGGCGTGGAACAGAGCCGGCTGTCGGCCAGCCATCTGGCCGTCGAGCCACCCGATCTCGTTCTCACCAGTGATCTGGTCCGAGCGGTCAGTACGGCGCAGGCGTTGACTCGACTCATCCAGACGCCGCTGCAGAGCGAGCCGCGATTGCGTGAGATCGACCTGGGGAGCTGGCAGGGGCTGACCCGTGTCGAGGTGGCAGCGACCTATCCCGAGCAGTATGCGCAGTGGTTGGACGGCCATCCGCCGGACGATCGGGGCGGCGAGTCCAGGGCGCAGCTCGACGAGCGGGTGTTCGCCGCGCTGCGCGACATCGAGATCGGCCACGTCCTGCTGGTGACCCACGGCGGTACCGCGCGCTCGATCATCGAGACGCTGCTCGACCTGCCGCACGCCGGGCGCTGGCTCGCGGTGCTCGGGAACTGCCACTGGAGTGAACTCCATCGCCACCCGGGCGGGTGGCAGTTGCGCGCCCACAACCTCGCGCCGGCCTCGCCGATGATGTCGGCCGACATCCGCACCGGTCTGGGCGAGCGCGGAGATGCCAACGCGGTCGACGACGGTGCAGCGATCGACGGTGCAGAGGTCGACGGGAGAGGTTGACGGTGCAGGCGCCGGCACCTGACGCTGCCGAGTCGCGCAGGCCGCGAGTGCTTGTCCTCGCCGACTCGCTGGCCTATCACGGGCCTGTCCGGCCGGAGCTGTTGACCGAACCCCGGCTTTTTCCCAACGTGATGGCCGACGAACTCGACGCGGAAGCCGACGTGGTGGCTCAAGTCGGTTGGACCGCAAGACATGTCTGGCGATCGCTCACCCGTGATCCTCGGGTGTACTCACTTCTGGTGCCGGCCGCCGACGCGGTTGTGCTAGCCGTCGGAGGCATGGACTACCTGCCCACCGCGCTGCCGACGCATCTGCGGGAAGGCATCGCTTTCCTGCGTCCACGCCCGGTGCGTCGCGTGGTACGCCGGGCCTACCTCGCCGCACAGCCTCGGATGGCTCGATGGACCCGCGGCCGGATACGCGCGTTGCCACAACGCTTGACCGACGGCTACCTGACCGACTGCGTGACTGCGTTGCGCTCGGTACGACCGGGACTGCCGATCATCGGAATCCTCCCGCCGCGGCACCGAGCCGCTGCATTCGGCAGTGAACTGCGCGGGCACGAGGCGGCCTGGCTGGCCGCTCGGGCGTGGGGCGCGGAGCACGACGTACCGATGGCCGATCTCGCGCCGGTCGTCCAGCCGCACCTTGATGCCGGGCGGGGAAATCCGGATGGTCTGCATTTCGGCTGGGAGTCCCATCGCGATGTGGGACACGAACTGGCCCGAGTGCTGCGGTCCTGCCCCGGCTGGCCGCCCAGGTGACCAGCTCGTCGGCGAGTCGATCAGTTCAGGAGAAGGGCCACCAGCCCGGTGCCGGCCAAGGTCACGCTGATCGCACATAGCGTCGCGGCCGTCCACAGTGGAGGGTCGGTTCGTCCGCGTGCGAACTGCGTCCTGCGGTCGCCTGCCCTCGAGCGGGTGAGCATCCAGATGAGGATCGCCGAGCTCACGCCCAGAATGGCCGGTAGGAACGCGATCAGACCCAGATCGGCGGCCCAGCGCGCGAACAACAACGCGACAACAGCAACCGTCGCAGCCGTGCGGGCCCAAGCGAGGACTGTCCGGTCCACCTGGGTGTCGTTCGGTTCTCCGGAACGCTGGCTGAGGCTTGTCACCTGACGAGGACCATCACGGTCACGGCGAGGGCAACGATCGCGACGCCGAACGAGAGCACGGGCACCAGGATCGGGGCGGGGATGCTCCGCTTGTTGCGCATCGCCCGCTCGGTGATCAGCCACCGGCGGAAAGCCCCTACTGCCAGGGCCGCTCCGAGCAGAAGCAGCAGCGCCGTGATGCTCCTTCGCTGGCCCTCACCCAGCGCAGGTAGGTCGAAGGCCTCCAGGGCCACGCCTGCTGCGATCAGCGCCAGTGCCGTCCGGGTCCAGGACAGGAAGGTCCGCTCGTTGGACAGGGTGAAGCGCGGATCCGGGTCTTCGCCATCGTCGAGCAGCCCGCGCGCCCACCCCTTGCCCACACCGGGACCCTAGTTCCCACGTGCCAGCACTAGATTGCTGCCGTGGGTGAAGCCGGTCGGATCGCGGTGGTCACCGACTCGACCGCATACCTCCCGACTGGA